>DXDV01000299.1 GCA_019115345.1 Candidatus Intestinimonas stercorigallinarum
CGGGAGACGGTGAGGATGGTGCCCTCGGCGGGCTTCATGACCGCCTTGTAGGCGGTGGCCACGCCGTAGTCCAGGGCGATGGCGAAGTCGGCGCCGTCGGCGTCCTCCTTCTCCTTCAGGGCCTTGGCAAAGCCCCGGAAGAGGAGGGACAAAATGACGCCGGAGTTGCCCCGGGCCCCCCGGAGCAGGGCGTTGGCGTTGACCTGGGCCACGGCCCCCACGGTCTCGGGCGTCTTTTTCCGCAGCTCGGCGGCGGCGGTTGCGATGGTCATGCTCATGTTGGTGCCGGTGTCCCCGTCGGGCACCGGGAAGACGTTGAGCTCGTTGATCTGCTGCTTCTGGGAATTGATGGCGGCCGCCGCGTGAATGAGCATCCGTGCCAGCAGCGCCCCGTCAATGGTTCCTCTCATGTCGAATGTTCCTTTCTATGACGGAATGGGCCGCCGGACCTCAGCCGATGACCATGGAATCCACGCACACGTCCACGCTTCTGACCTTCACGCCGGTGATCTTTTCCACGATATAGCGCACCTCGCTCATGATGGAGCGGCTGACGGCGGTGAGGTTGACGCCGTTGTCCACGATGATGTGGAGCTCGATGGAGACGGTGGCGTCGTCATTGAAGCGGACCTTGACCCCCTTGGCCATGGACTCCCGGCGCAGGAGATGGACCAGGCCGTCGGTCTTGGAGCGCACCGCCATGCCCTTGACGCCGTAGCAGTTGGTGGCGGCGGCGCCGGTGATGTTGGTAAAGACGTCGGGACTGATGGTGATGGCGCCCCTCTCTGTTTCCAGTCTCATATGGTACCTCCTTTGGAGCCCTCGGGCAAACTCCCCGCCTGGGCGGGGAGGAAACGCGATCTCTTCAGTAGATATTATTGTATTCTATTTTTCCCATAAATACAAGGGAAAAAGTTGCGGCGAATGATTGTATTTTCCACGAAAATCGTGTAGACTAAAGGTAACGCTCAGACATGGAGGTGTGATGGGATTGAAAGTTGCCCGTTTTGTACTCAAGATCGTCGGCTTTTCCCTGGCGCTGGCCGCCGTCGTTTGCTGCGTCGTGGCCTATTGGGACAAGATCACCAGCGCGGTATCCGGCCTGAAGGACAAGGTTGGGGACAAGGGAGCCTGCTGCTGCCACCCCTCTGAGTTCGATGACTACGCCGACTGGGACGAGTAAAGCGCATCCATCCAAAGATATCCCTTCGGGGAACGCACACGCAAATGGCCGCCCTTTCGGGCGGCCATTTCAGTTTGCGGGAAAGGAACGGGATGCCGTTATCCGCCCTTCTCCGGGCGGGCGGGTCTTTCCTCCACGGGGTGGTCCATGAGGTAGAAGGTGAAGTTGCCGTTGGCCACCTCCACCCCCTCTTCGTCGGTGATGATCTGGCGGTAGACGCACAGCCGGCCACCCAGCTTCTCGGGGACGGCCCGGCAGTAGAGCTTCTTGTTGGTGCCCAGGGCGGGGCGGAGGAAGCTGAAGGCGTAATTTACCGTGACGCTCGGCTTGCCGGTGGCGAAGTAGACCGCCCAGCCCCCCACCGTGTCGGCCAGGGAGGCCAGACAGCCGCCGTGGATGATGCCGTGGGGGTTGAGGCTCTCCGGGCAGACGGTGAGCTCCCCCACGGCGCTGCCGTCGTCAAAGATGTCGGTGACCTTCATGTGGTTGTAGGCGGCGTAGGGGTCGCCGGAGAGGAAATGGCGCTCCGGCATGGGGACAGGCTTAGGCGAGGAATCCATTCAAAATCCGCTCCTCCGCTTCCTCCTCGGTGAGGCCGAGGGTCATCAGCTTTAAGATCTGGTCGCCGGCAATGCGCCCGATGGCCGCCTCGTGGATGAGCTGGGCGTCGGGGTGCTCGGCGGCGATGGCGGGGATGGACTTGATCCTGGCCTCCCCCATGAGGATGGAGTCGCACTGGACGTGGCCGAAGCACTTGGCCTCGCCGGTCATCCTCGGGTAGAACACCTGCTCGGAGGTGTCCTGGGCCACCGACCGGGAGATGACCCGCCCGGTGGCGTCCTCCCCGGCCAGCACAATGTCCATCTCGGACTCGGCCACCTGCCTGCCGTGGGTGAGGAGCTTTTCGGTGATGACGGCCTCGCCGCCAGCCCCCACCACGATCTTGGTGTACCGCTTGGTGGAGTCCACCCCCCGGATCTGGGTGCTCTCCATCTGGATGGAGGCCCCCTCCTCCAGATAGACGATGGTCTGGGGGTTGAGGATGCGCTCGCCGGTGCCCTCCCCCTCGCCGTAGTGCTTTTCGTAGTAGCGGATCTTGGCGTTTTTGCCTACGTAGAAGGTGTGGATGCCGTCGTGCTGGCTGGTGTCGCAGCCGGAGTTGTGGATGCCGCAGCCGGCGATGATGTCCACATCGCAGTCCTCACCGATGAAAAAGTCGTTGTACACGGTGTCGGAAAGGCCGGTCTGGGTGATGACCACCGGGATGTGGAGCGACTCGTTTTTGGTGCCGGGGGCGATGTGGATGTCGATGCCCGGCTTGTCGGTCTTGGTGTCGATGACGATGTTGGCGGTATTGGAGCGGGCGTCCAGCTTGCCGTCCTTGCGGATATTGTAGGCCCCCACGGGGAGCGCGTCCAGATCGGCGATCTCCTTGAGGAGCCTGGCTTCCAGTTTGTCCATGGTTGGTTGCTTCCTTTCTCGGCCGGGACGGACCCGGACCGTACTCTGTGCCGCGGAGGGTCCGTCAGCCCTGGTTCATATAGCTGCAGCCCGACACGGTGTTGGCCAGGATCTTGGGAAAGATCTCCGCCTTGGGGCCGTGCTGGGCGATGACGCCGTGGTCCACCATGACGATCTCGTCGGCCAGGTCGATGATCCGCTCCTGATGGGAGATAATCACCAGGGTGGCCTTCTGCTCGTCGTGGAGCTGGCGGAAGGTCTCAGTGAGCCGGGCGAAGGACCACAGGTCGATGCCGGCCTCCGGCTCGTCAAAGATCATGAGCCCGGCGCCCCGGGCCAGGATGGTGGCGATCTCGATGCGCTTGACCTCGCCGCCGGAGAGGGAGGCGTCCACCTCCCGGTCGATATAGTCGGCGGCGCACAGGCCCACCCGGGTGAGGTACTGGCACTCCTCCTCGTGGGTGAGGCCCTCCCGGCCGGAGGAGAGCTCCAGCAGGTCCCGGACCTTCAGGCCCTTGAAGCGGGGGGGCTGCTGGAAGCCGTAGCTGATGCCTTTCCGGGCGCGCTGGGTGATGGAGAGGCCGGTGACGTCCTCCCCGTTCCACATGATCTGCCCGCTGGTGGGCTTGACCAGGCCCATGATGGCCTTGGCCAGGGTGGTCTTGCCCCCGCCGTTGGGGCCGGTGATGACCACGAACCTGTGGTCGGCAATGGTGAGGGAGACGTCGTTGAGGATGCCCAGCTCCTCGCCGGACTCATCCGACACCTGATAGGATAAATGCCTGATCTCCAGCATGTGAAGGACTCCTTTGTGTTTCTCTGTGGGACGCCGGCCGGGGCGGACGGGTCCGCCTCACTGGCGTGGCTGTATTTTACCACAATTCCGATTGATTTACAAGTATTTCTTTTGCCTCACTTAACTCTCTTGGCAACGCCGCCGGTCCCCCGGCATAGTATGGACCGAAAGACGGGAATTTAGGAGGCGTGACCCATGGAATCTGTGCATCTGCCCCAGGAGGGGGCCCTTTTGCCGGCGGACGACCGGGCGGTTTTTCAGCGGGTGTGGCAGCGCGTCACCGAGACGGGCGGCGGGGAGAGCCCCATCGAGGCCCTTCCCCCGGCGGAGCCGGCGGTGGTGGTGGCGGTGGCCGGGGAGGCGGACCGGCGGGAGCGGGCCTGCGGGGAGCTCCGGGGGGCCTTGGCATCGGCCCTGGAGAGCGCGGCGGCCTACGCCGCCCTGGCCCGGCGGCTGGGGAACCGGCCCGGGGGACGGCAGCTCCAGGGGCTCTCCGCCGCCGCCCGGCGGCGGAGCAAGCGGCTGGCGGTGGCCTGCTTCCTGCTGGACGGGGTGTGGTACCTGCCCCAGAGCTCCGGCGGGGAGCGCCGGGAGGGTACGGTGATGGGCGGACTCCGGGAGCGGTATCTGGCCGAGCGGCGGAGCGAGGAGGGCTGCCGCTCCGCCGCCGCCCGGGCGGAGGACGGCGACCTGGCCGGATTGTGGCTGGAGCTGGCCGCCGAGAGCCGGGAGAACGCCCAGACGGTCCGGCGGCTGCTGGAGGAGCTGTGACCCCTCTCCCCTTCCCGCTGGAAAACAGAACGCCCCCTGGGGCCGCCGGCCCCAGGGGGGGTTCTGATGGCGTCTATGCTCTCTCAGGCGGCGTCGGCCTGGGCCTCGGCCATGTCATAGGTGTTGGGGAAGACAGCGCCGTTGACCACCCACACGTCGGCCAGGTTGGGCTGGCCGTCCTCACCCACGGTGCACACCAGGTAGTCGCCCTCTCCATGGGGGACCTCCGGGCGGTTGGCGGTGAGCACGTCGCCCCAGGCGGTCTCCACGATGACCTGGACATCGGCGGGGACGAAGCAGGCGTAGTTGGTGCCGGGCTCGGCCTTGGTCTGGAGGTCGATGTAGGTGTCGGCCACAAAGTCCTCGGCGGTGAGGGCGGAGCCGTCGGCCTTGGTGTAGGTCTCCATGACCTTCTCCAGGCTGGTCACCCACTCCTCGCCGCTGGTGCCCTTGAGCACCACGTCCTGGCCGTTGGGCTCGGCGGTGTAGTAGACGTCCTCCAGCTCGTTGTAGATCTCGGTGTCGGCGGAGACCATCTTGCCCTGGATGGTGTAGGAGGTCTTGCCGGTGAGGAACCAGTCGTACTCGGTGTCGGCCAGGTAGTTCTCCAGGCTCACCTTGCCCAGCAGGTGCTCCACGAAGAAGCCGGCGACGCTCCCCTCCACCATGGCGGTGACCTCGGGCTGGTCGGAGTAGAAGCCGTAGCCGTGGTCGGCGTCGGGGACCACCACCACCTCGGCCTCGGGCAGAACGTCGGCGATGGCCTGGTTCATCTCGGGGGTGACCATCTCATCCTTGTCGCCGTACAGGATCATCACCGGGCCCTCGAAGGCCTGGATGCTGGTCAGGCCGTCGGCGGCCTCCATGTCGTCGAACCAGGCTTTGGACAGGTCCTGGGTCTGGCCGTAGATGGTGGTGAAGGTGGCAAAGCCGTCGGCCTCGGCGGTGGCCTTGAGGGACGCGTAGGTCTCCAGGCTGCCAAAGAGGTTGGGGGCCAGGGTCTCGATGTCCACCAGCGCGCCGGAGAGGAGGACCACGGCCTGGTAGGGATCGTCCTCCTGGGCCACGATCTGGGAGGCGATGAGGCCGCCCATGGAGTAGCCCAGGATGCCCAGCTTTTCGGCGTCCACGGGGTAGTTGGCCACCAGGTAGTCCTTGGCGGCGTTGGAGTCGGCGATCATGTTGGTGAGGGTGTTCTCGGTGAAGGGCTCGGCGGACTCGCCGCAGCCGGGAAAGTCCATGCGGATGCTGGCGATGCCGGCCTCGGCCAGGGCCTCGGCGATGCCGCCGAAGCCGGTGTTCTCATCCTTGCTGCCGCCGTGGCCGTGGTTGAGCACCACGGCGGGGAAGGGCCCCTCGCCCACGGGCAGGGTGACCACGGCGGGGATGACCCGGCCGTTGGCCTCGATGCTCACGGACTCGGCGGTAAAGACGGCCTCAGCGCCGGTCTCGGGGGCCAGCTTGGAGAAGTTGAGGAGGATGGTGGCAAGCTCGGTGCGGACGGCGGTGCCGTTGGGGTCCAGCAGGTCGCCGGGCTTGCCGGAGAGGATGCCGGAGCCCACGGCCA
>DXDV01000300.1 GCA_019115345.1 Candidatus Intestinimonas stercorigallinarum
TCCCCGAGTGGCGGGACCACGCCGAGTGGGCCCGGGAGACGGCCGCCCAACGCCGGGCTTGACAGCCACCGGAAAGAGCTGGTAAAATATATCCGTTGAGCGGGGCCAGAAGGTCCGCTCAGTCCCCAGAAGGGGACCCGTTCCGCATCATTACGTTTTTTGTATTTGTGTTTTTGTATCCGCGCGGCGAGAGACGCCGCGCCGCGTCCAGAAGGCACGCCAGCTTTGGCGTGCCCTTTTTTTGTGTATCTTTCCGACAAGGAGGATCTGCCATGACCTTAGCCGACTACTTCCACGGCCACCCCAGGGCCGCCCTGGCCTTTTCCGGCGGGGTGGATTCCGCCTACCTGCTGTGGGCCGGAAGGCACTGGGGCTGCGACCTCACCGCCTACTATGTCCGCACCGCCTTCCAGCCAGAATTCGAGCTCCGGGACGCCCGGCGGCTCTCGGAGGAGGTGGGGGCGCCCCTGGTGGTGGTGGAGGCGGACATCCTATCGGTGCCCCTGGCCGCCGCCAACGGACCCGACCGCTGCTACCACTGCAAAAAGGCCCTCTTCACCCGGCTGTGGGAGGCCGCCCGGGCCGATGGCCACACCCTGCTGCTGGACGGCACCAACGCCTCCGACGACGCCGGGGACCGCCCCGGCATGCGGGCCCTCCGGGAGCTGGCGGTGGAGTCCCCCCTGCGGCTGTGCGGCATGACCAAGGCCCACGTCCGGGCGGCCTCCAAGGAGGCTGGGCTTTTCACCTGGGACAAGCCGGCCTACGCCTGCCTGGCCACCCGGGTGCCCACCGGCCAGGCCATCACCAGAGAGGACCTGGCGCGGGTGGAGGGGGCGGAGGACGCCCTCTTCGCCCTGGGCTTCACCGACTTTCGGGTGCGGCTGCTGGGCGGCGGAGCCCGCCTTCAGTTCCCGGAGCGCCAGTGGGCCGAAGCCGCCAGCCGGCGGCGGGAGCTGCTGGACGCCCTGCGCCCCTGGTTTTCGGCGGTGACCCTGGACCTGGAGACTCGATGAAAAGGAGACGAGGACATGGACAACAAGCATGAGATCTTATCCCTCCTGCGTGCGGTGGCGTCCGGGGCAGTCCCCCCGGAAAAGGCCCTGCTGGAGCTCAAGACAGAGCCCTTCACCGACCTGGGCTATGCCAAGGTGGACTTTCACCGGGGTGTGCGGCAGGGCTCCGCCGAGGTCATCTACGGCGCCTCCAAGACGGCGGAGCAGATTTTGGGCATCGTCCGGGCCATGGGAGACCGGGGCTGCCGCAACATCCTCATCACCCGCATGGACGGGGAGAAGGCCGGGATCCTCACCCAGGCCGGTGTGGACCTGGACTACCACGCCGATGCCCGGCTGGGCATCGCCCTCCCCACTCCCCGACCCGCCCGGGGCTCCATCGTGGTGTGCACCGGCGGCACCAGCGACCAGCCGGTGGCCGAGGAGGCCGCCCTCACCGCTGAGGCCATGGGCAACCGGGTCACCCGGCTCTACGACGTGGGGGTGGCGGGGCTCCACCGGCTCCTGGCCAATGTGGAGCCCCTCATGTCCGCCCGGTGCGTCGTGGCTGTGGCAGGGATGGAGGGGGCCCTGGCCTCGGTGGTGGGGGGACTGGTGGACTGCCCTGTGGTGGCCGTCCCCACCAGCGTGGGCTACGGCGCCAGCTTCGGGGGACTCGCCGCCCTCCTGGCCATGCTCAATTCCTGCGCCTCGGGGTGCAGCGTGGTCAACATCGACAACGGCTTCGGCGCCGGCTATCTGGCCAGCATGGTCAACCAAATGGAAGGACTGGAGGAAGGGTAACGTGAAAACGCTTTACATCGAATGCGCTATGGGGTGCGCCGGGGACATGCTCACCGCCGCCCTCTACGAGCTCCTTAGCGACGGGCAGAAGGCCGCCTTTCTGGAGAAGATGAACGGCCTGGGCCTGCCCGGGGTCCGCGTGGCGGCGGAGGCCGCGTCCACCTGCGGCATCGCCGGCACCCACATGGCGGTGACCGTCCACGGTCAGGAGGAGGGGGACCACGACCACGACCATGACCACCACCATGACCACGGCCACGGACATCACCACCACGCCTCCCCCGACCATATCCGGGGGCTCATCGACGGCATGGACCTGCCGGAGGCGGTGAAGGAGAAGGCCCGCGGGGTGTACGACGCCATCTCCCTGGCCGAGGCCAAGGCCCACGGCTGTCCCGTGGGAGAGGTCCACTACCACGAGGTGGGGGCGCTGGATGCCGTGGCCGACGTGGTGGGGGCCTGCTACGCCCTGTGGCTGCTGGCCCCGGAGCGGGTGACCGCCTCCCCCGTCCACGTGGGCAGCGGAACCGTCCGCTGCGCCCACGGGGTGATGCCGGTGCCCGCCCCCGCCACCGCCAACCTGCTCACCGGCGTCCCCGCCTACGGCGGCGAGGTCCTGGGGGAGCTGTGCACCCCCACCGGGGCCGCCCTGCTGGTCAACTTTGCCCAGTCTTTCGGGCCCATGCCCCCCATGCGGCTGCTGTCCACCGGCTGCGGCGTGGGGCGGAAGGTCTTTGACCGGCCCAACTGCGTCCGGGCCATGCTGGGCGAGGGAGAGGAGGGCGCCAACGGCGAGATCCTGGAGCTGGTGTGCAACATCGACGACATGACCCCTGAGGCCCTTTCCCACGCCTGCCAGCGGCTTCTGGACCTGGGCGCCCTGGACGTATACACCCTTCCCGGCACCATGAAGAAGGGCCGTCCCGGCCACCTGCTGACGGTGCTGTGCGCCCCGGAGCGGGAGGCCGACCTGGCCCGGGCCATCCTCACCCACACTTCCACCATCGGCCTGCGGGTCCGCCGGTGCGGGAAGTACTTCCTCGCCCCCGGCGCCGGGATGGTATCCACCCCCTACGGGGCCGTCGCCGTCAAGACGGCGGAGGGCTTCGGCCTGCGGAAGGCCAAGCCGGAGGACAGTTCAGTCTCCGCCGCCGCTCAGGTCCACGGCGTCCCCTACCAGACCGTGTGGCAGGCCGCCTGCAAGGCGCTGTAAAGGGGGATGCCGCTGAAAAAACCGCCTCCCTGCTGGAGCGGCTGTGCACCCGCACCCAGTCCCTTTGACAAAACCGGCGCCCCGGCCATTTCTGGTCCGGGGCGTTGCTCCCCTTTCGCATCCCATTGGGGCGGCTTCACATGGTGAGGGCCTGTTTGCCGCAGGAGCCCGCCTTCTGGAAGGCGTGGTCCAGGACGAAGGCCACTCTGGGCAGGTAGCCCAGGTCCTCCAGCAGGGTGAAAAGGGGGAAGAAGATGGCCATGGGTGGCAGCATCACCGCCGTCACCCAGGCCAGGGTGCGGTAGGCCCCCAGCACCAGGGCCCCGTGGAGCCACTGGGGGGCGTGGAGCCAGGTGAATAGGTCGGTGAGCCGGTCCTGCCCCCAGAAGAGGACCTCCGACAGCAGCGCCGAGGGTACCTGCGCCCCGGCGATGGTGATCCAGAACACCAGGGCCAGCAGCGCCAGCATGGCTGGGATGCTGGTGAAGCGGCCGGTGAGGAACCGGTCCAGCCGCTCCCCCCACCGGGGACCGCCGCTCCCTGTGACCGTCTCCGACGCCAGCTCCGCCCCCCGGCGGATCTGGGCGGCGGCCACCGCCTCCTGGAAGGCGGGGCCGGTGAGCCCCGCCTTCTCCAGCAGCCGTCCGGCCTCGGCCAGGGCCCGGGCCACCGGCGGCTCCGTCCGCAGGTCCCGGCCCAGGGCGGCCTTCAGACTGTCCATGAGGCCGGCCTCCCCCTCCAGCAGCGCCAGGGCCAGCCATTTTTCCGGGAGGCCACAGCCCCGGACCGCCGGAGCTACCAGTGCGGCGGCGGCCTCCACCGCCGGCGGATAGTCCGCCGATGCCGGGTCCAGCTCCACCCGGTCCTCGATGACGGCCTCCACCGCCGCCATGAGTGGCTCCAGGCCCTCCTTCCGTCCGGCGGAGGTCCCCACCACCGGCACCCCCAGCCGCTTTGAGAGACCCGTCAGGTCCACCTGGACGCCGTTTTTTCGGGCCTCGTCCATGAGATTGATACACACCACCGTCCTGGGCTGGACCTCCAGCACCTGGAGCACCAAGCCCAGGCTCCGCTCCAGGGCGGCGGCGTCGCACACCACCACGGCGGCGTCCGCCCCGCCGAAGCACAGCAGGTCCCGGGCGGCCGTCTCCTCGGGGGACTTGGCCAGGAGAGAATAGGTGCCCGGCAGATCGGCCAGTAAGTAGTCCTGTCCGTGGCGGATGTGGCGGCCGGTGGCCCCCGCCACCGTTTTGCCCGGCCAGTTGCCGGTGTGCTGCCGGAGGCCGGTGAGGGCATTGAAGAGGGTGGATTTCCCCACGTTGGGGCTGCCGGTAAGGGCCACCACCCGCTCCCCCCTCCGCCGCTCCAGCCAGAAGGCGCCCCCGCTCACGGCGCGTCCCCCTCCAGGGTCACGGCGGCGGCGTCCCTGGCCCGGAGGGCCACCACACAGCCCCGGAAGGCGTAGGCCGCCGGGTCCCCCGCCGGCGCCCTGCCCCGGCAGGTCACCCGCGTCCCCGGGATCAGGCCCAGGTCCAGCAGCCGCCGGCGCATGGCGCCCTCTCCCTCCACGCGGAGGACCTGGGCGCTGCCCCCCTCCGGCAGACGGTGCATAAAAAGCTGTTCTCCCATGCTCACAGCTCCATTCTACAAAAGATGATCGGCTGGGGACCGGACGGTCCCCGCCGTCCTATCCTATGCGGCAGAGGACCCCGCCGTCTCCTCCTGAGACGGCGGGGCCTCTGCACGGTTTTGCTTCAGTTGGCGCGGCTCCTCAGCTTGGCGTTGAGCTTGGCATAGATCCGCTCCCGGAACCAGGGCTCCGAGGAGGCAGCCACCGCCTCGTCAAGGCCAAACCAGCCCACGGCGCTGTTTTCGTCTGGCTTGACCGCCAGGGTCTCCGTGTCGTCGGCCTCCAGCAGGTAGGTAACATTGAGATGGAGGTGGGAGGGCACGTACCGCCCCCGCTTTTCATGTCCATCCACCGTCAGAATTTCCAGGGAAAAGAGGTCCTCCGACACCGGGCGCACCGATGCAAGGCCGCTCTCCTCCCCCACCTCCCGGAGGGCCACCCCCAGCAGGTCCCGGTCCCCATCGGCATGTCCCCCCAGCCAGGACCAGGAGTGGTAGATGTTGTGGTAGCACATGAGGACCCTGGTCCGGGTGGGATCGGTGACCCAGGCCGAGGCGGTCAGGTGGGCCGTCTCGTTCTCCCGAGTCCACAGGTCCCGGCCGGACCTGAGCATGGTCAGCAGCACCGCCTTGTCCCGCGCCTCCTGCTCGTTCCAGGGCGCATAGCCCTCCAGCTGCGCCAGCAGCCCTTCCCCGCTCATAGCTTTTCCAGCTCCTCTCCGGCCCGGGCCAGGTCGGCCCGGATGGGCAGGCGCTGGGGGCACTTCTCCTCGCAGGCGCCGCAGCCCACGCAGTTCTGGGGCCGCTCCTCCTCGTCCATGTCCTTCCACTTCAACCGGGCCCGCTCCCGGTTCTGATACATGGCATAGTCGTTCCACAGCCGGAAGACGCCGGGAATGTCCACCCCCGCCGGGCAGGGCATGCAGTACCGGCAGCCGGTGCAGCCGTTGCGGACCTTTTTGCGGAAGAGGGCCGCCGCCCGGTCCACCGCCGCCCGCTCCGCCTCGCTCAGGGGCTGGAAGTCGTTGAAGGTGGCCAGGTTGTCCTCCACCTGTCCCATGGTGGACATGCCGGAGAGGACGGTCATCACGTTGGGCAGGCTGGCCGCCCACCGGAGGGCCCAGGAGGAGGCCGACGCCTCCGGGCGGATGGCGCTGAAGCCCTCCATCACCTCGGCGGGAAGAGCTGCCAAGGCGCCTCCCTTTACAGGTTCCATGATGATGAGGGGGACGCCCAGCTCCTCTGTCAAGGAATATCCCTTCATTCCTGCCTGCTCCTGGGTGTCCATGTAGTTGAGCTGGATCTGGCAGCAGTCCCAGGGCCGGGCGGTGAGGATCTCGCGGAACTCCTCATAGCTGCCGTGGAAGGAGAAGCCGAAGTGCCGGAACTCTCCCGCCGCCTGCCGCTCCAGGCACCAGTCCACCACGCCGGTGTCCGCCATCTCGCGCCACCGGGCTCCGTTGAGGTTGTGGAGGAGGTAAAAGTCCAGGTAGTCCTTCTGAAGCCGCTCCCGCTGCTCGGCGTAGATGCGTTTGGCGTCCTCCAGGGAGTGGACCAGGGTGGTTGGCAGCTTGGATGTGAGGTAGTAGCTCTCCCTAGGGTATCGGGCCAGGGCCCGGCCCATAAATTCCTCGCTTTTGCCGTTGTGGTAAAAATAGGCGGTGTCGTAGTAGTTGACCCCGCCCCGATAGGCCCGGTCCAGCATGGCCAGGGCCTTATCCTCGTCGATGGCGCCCCCCTCCAGGGTGGGGAAGCGCATGCAGCCGAACCCCAGCAGGGACGGCGCCACGCCCAATTCTTTCCGCGCTCTTCGCTCCATATCGCGCCTCCTGTGTCCTTCCGGGCACGCCCGGTTTTTTCACTTTAACACGTACTTACGGTTGATTCAGCAGACATTATTTTAGCACATGGGACCGCCGCCGTCTACATAGGCTGGATAGAAAGGGGCGTGGGTCATGGAGCGCTGTCCAAGCGGGGGCGAGGGCCTGGTGCTGCTGGCGGCGGCCGCCGCCATCTCCCTGGCACAGGGGCGGAGCACCGAAGAGCTGGAGTGCCTGTCCGCCTTTTTTTCCGTTTTGGGGGATCAGCTGGCCCTCATCGCCGTTCAGCGGGGGCAGAGCGAGTCGGCGTCCCAGGGATAGAGACGTAAAATGTTTGTAATCGCCATTGCGCCGGCTGTCCGAAGGGAGTAAAATAGATTGAACATCATGCGATACCGCCGCTCTTTGCCGGTTCTCCGGCTCGGCGGTCATCGGATCACTCTCAACAGAAAGCTGGGATCGAAACATGCTCTGCGGCATCGTTGACCTGGGCTCCAACACCATCCGCCTCTCCATTTATCACTGCGAAGGGAAAGAATACCGGCTGCTCATGCACAAAAAGACCATGGCGGGGCTGGCGGGCTACGTCCAGGACGGGGTCCTCTCCGACAGCGGCATCCTGGTGGCCTGCCGGACCCTGGCGGGCTACCGCGCCCTGCTGGACAACTTCAACGTCACCCACATGCACGTCTTTGCCACCGCCTCCCTGCGGAACATCGCCAACACCAGCGAGGCGGTGGAGACCATCCGGGACGTCACCGGCATCGGGGTGGAGGTCCTCTCCGGCGACGAGGAGGCCGCCCTCTCCTTCCGGGGGGCAGTGCTGCCCGGCGGCGTGCCCACCGGAGTGCTGGCCGACATCGGCGGCGGCTCCTTCGAGCTGGTGGGCTATGAGGACATGTCCATCACCTCCGCCTGCTCCCTCCCCATCGGCTCCCTCTCCCTCTTCACCCGCTTCACCGGAGAGCTCTTCCCCACCTCCATCGAGCGGAAGGAGATGCGCTCCTTCGTGCAGGACGCCCTGGACAAGGCGGGGGCGAGGCACATCCAGCGCAAGCACCTGTGCGGCGTGGGCGGCACCGTGCGCGCTCTGGCCAAGCTGTGCAACGACGTCTACCACCGGGACCCTGAGCTGCGGGTGATGTCGTCCCAGGAGCTGCGGGACCTCTACAAGCTCCTCAAGAAGGACGGCAAGGACACCCTCCGGCAGATCCTCCGCGCCGCCCCCGACCGGGTCCACACCCTCCTGCCCGGCCTCATCATCCTCAACGCCATCGTCAAGACCTGCGGCGTGGAGACGGTGACGGCCTCCGCCTCCGGCGTGCGGGAGGGGTACCTGATGACCAGGGTCTTAAACATATGACGATCATGTGAGGTGTCCCGCCATGTCTGAACATCAGCCTGATTACAGCTATACCCAGGAACGGGAGCTCTCCTGGCTCCGCTTCAACGAACGGGTCATGGAGGAGGCCAGGGACGAGACCGTCCCCCTCTTCGAGCGGCTCAAATTCACCGCCATCTTCACCAGCAACCTGGACGAGTTCTTTATGATCCGGGTGGGCTCCATTTATGACCTCACTCTGGTCAAAAAAGCCCATGTGGACAATAAGAGCGGCCTCACCCCCGCCCAGCAGCTCTCGGCCATCTTCCAGGCGGTGGGTCCCCTCTACAAGCAGCGGGACAAGCTCATGGCCCAGCTGGAGACCCGGCTGCGCAGCTGCAACATCTGCTCCCTCTCCATGGCCGAGCTGGATGTGAAGGAGCGCAAGCAGTGCGACCGCTATTTCCGGGACTACATCCTGCCCATCCTCTCTCCCCAGGTGGTGGACACCCTGCACCCCTTTCCCCACCTGCCCAGCAAGTCCCTGAACATCGCCGTGGAGCTGCGGCGGGAGGGGGAGACCTCCTTCGGCGTGGTCCCCATCCCCAGGAGCCTGCCCCCCTTCCTGCGCCTGAGCGAGCGGGGCCTGCGGTACATTCTCACCGAGCAGATCGTCCTGGAGCATGTGGGGGAGATCTTCGACCAGTACCAGGTGGTGAGCGGCGCGGTGATCGCGGTGACCCGGAACGCCGACATCTCCCCCGAGGACGAGGACTACGACGTCAACGACGACTACCGCCAGCACATGCGCAAGGTCCTCAAAAAGCGTTCCCGGTTGGCCCCTGTGCGCCTGGAGGTCCAGGGCTCCGCCAGCGACACCCTGCTGGACTGCCTGTGCCGGCGGCTCTCCCTCTCCAAGGAGCAGGTCTTTCGCTCCAAGTCCCCCCTGGTGCTCAGCTATGTCTACACCCTGGAGGGGCTCCTCCCCGAGGAGAGCCGGACCGCCCTGTGCTACCCGCCCTTCACCCCCAAGGCGCCCGCCGGACTGGCGCGGAATGAGAAGCTCATCCCCCAGGTCCTCCGCCGGGACGCCCTGCTCTTCTACCCCTTCCACTCCATGGACCCCTTCCTCCGGCTGGTGAAGGAGGCCGCCAACGACCCCGCCGTCCTCTCCATCAAGATCACCATCTACCGCCTGGCCTCCAAGGCCAAGCTCATCGAATACCTGGCCGCCGCCGCGGAAAACGGCAAGGACGTCACCGTCCTCATGGAGCTCAGAGCCCGCTTCGACGAGCAGAACAACATCCAGTGGGCCGAGCGCCTGGAGGAGGCGGGCTGCACCGTCATCTACGGCTTTGAGGGCTTCAAGGTCCACTCCAAGATCTGTCTCATCACCCGCCGGGAGCGGGGACATATCCAGCACATCACCCAGGTGGGCACCGGCAACTACAACGAAAAGACGGCCAAGCTCTACACCGACCTCTGCCTCATGACGGCCAATCCCGCCATCGGCGCCGACGCCGCCGCCTTCTTCCAGAACATCTCCATCGCCAACCTGGACGGGGAGTACCGCCACCTGCTGGTGGCCCCCAACGGTCTCAAGCCCCGGCTCATGGCCCTCATCGACGGGGAGACCACCAAGGCCAGGGCCGGACATCCCGCCCACATCTTCATCAAGTGCAACTCGGTCACCGACCGGGAGCTCATCGACAAGCTCTCCGAGGCCAGCCAGGCCGGAGTGGACATCGTGATGAACGTCCGGGGCATCTGCTGCCTCCGCCCCGGCGTCCCCGGCAAGACCGACCGCATCAAGGTCTTTTCCATCGTGGGCCGCTTCCTGGAGCACCCCCGGATCTTCGTCTTTGGCACCGGGCCGGAAGCCAAGGTCTACATCGGCTCGGCAGACCTCATGACCCGGAACACCGAGCACCGGGTGGAGATCGCCTGTCCCATCCTGGACCAGGCCATCCGCCAGCAGATCTTCCACTATGTGGACGTGCTGCGGTCGGACAACGTCAAGGCCCGGCTCATGTGCTCCGACGGGCACTACTGCCATGTTCCCGACCACGGCGAGCCGCCGGTGGACGCCCAGGCCGTCTTTATGGCGGAGGCCGCCGACCAGGAGCCGCCGGAGGGTCCCGCCCTCCCCGCCCCCGCTGAGCGGAAGGGTCTCCTCTCCGCCTTGTCGCGGCGGCTTTTCCGGCAGAAATGATAAAAACTGCCGCCGTTTGAAAAACGGCGGCAGTTCAGCTTGTCGAAAAACCTCCGTGAGACGGCAGACGTGCCGCAGAGGTGCAGGGGAGCTCGAGGGGGCGGCAGCCCGCCTCGAATGGGATGACATCCCCCGCAGCCCTTGCAGGGCAAGGGCTGCGGCGAGCAAAGCGAGGACTTTTCCGCCCTGGAGAGGGCGGGAAAGTAACGGGATGCAGGCTGTCGAAAAAGTCCCCCAAGGGACCTTTTCGACAGCCTGACTGCCGCCGTTTTTCAAACGGCGGCAGTTTTTCATCTTTACTTCGCCTGGTTTCACTCACGCCATGGTGACGGCGGCATCCAGGGGGACGATGTTCACATAGGTGTTCCCCCGGCCCAGAACCAGCGGCTCCCCCGCCTGGGTGGTATAGGTCATGGGACTCTCCCGGTCCGGCTTGCTCCAGCGGATGGGGATGGCCTGGCCGCCGCAGGCAAACCAGCCCTCTCCCTCGCCCACCACGTCCACATCCATGTGGCCCAGGCTGTCCCCGGTGTAGCGGCAGCGGGTCTGGACCACGAGGACGTTGGTCACCGCCACCTGCTCCCCGGTGGCGCCGTCCACGTAGGCTTCGCCGTACTCCTCCACCAGATAGGCGTTCAGGCCGGCGTCGTAGGTAAAGACGCCGGTCTTATAGTTGGAGAAGGGTACCGTCACCACCGCGGCTGGCTCCCCGCCCTCCGGCGTGCCGTCGTCGGCAAAGACCAGGCCCGCGTCGTAGCCCTCCTCGTGCTCCAGGCGCAGGTCCTCCGGCAGGTAGGTGAGGATGGACGTCCCGGTGGCCACCACGCTGTGCTCGTAGCCGTTCTCCTTCCGCCGGTCGGCGTCCCGCCACATCATATTGCTCTCCGGGCTCTTTCCCAGGTAGGGTCCCCGAACGGCGTCGAAGTGGTCCACGTCCCAGGCCCAGAGGTCGTCGTATGCCTCGTCGCTGCCCCCGGCGTGGACGAAGAGGGCGTCGTGTCCCAGGGCCAGCTCGATGTAATAGGGCCGGGTAGAGCGGATGGAGCCGATGGTCCCCACGTCCTCCACCGACTGGTAGACTGCCAGCATCCGGGTGATGCCCCCTTCCGCCACCACCTCATAGATGATGTCTGCCTGGGATTGGCCCAGCTGGGGCAGCGCCTCCCGCAGATTGTTGAGCATGACGGCCACCGGACGCAGCGCCGCCGTCTCCTCATCGGCGGGCAGCCCGGAGAGGGGGTTCACGGGGCCGTTGTAAGGGGTGGGCTCCGGCGTGGCCGTGGCCGCCGGGGGCGGCGTGGTGACCGCCGGCTCGGGGGTGGGGGTGGGCTCCGCCTGGGTACCGCAGGCGGTGAGGCAGAGCAGGCCGGCGAGACACAGCGCCGGCAGCAGAGGAACTCTCATATCGTCGCCTCCATATATTTTGGGTACTCTCATCTTACCCCCCGCTCTACGCCCTGTCAACCGCCGGTTCGACCACTTTCGTGGAAAATTCACTCTTGTTCCGCCCTCTTTTTTTCGGTATAATGTGAAGTTAGGGCGGACCGTTCCCGGCCATTCCGGCCTGGACAGGCCGCCGCCCGGCAAGGAGGTACGCCATGGCCCGCGTTGGATTCATCCACGATAAGCTGGACATCAAGTTCCTGGTGCTCTACATCATGTCCCGTGTGGTAGCCCCCATCGACATGCCCACTCTGGCAGACCTCACCATGTGCGATGAGGGCGTGGACTACTTCGCCTTCGCGGAGGCCGTCCACGAGCTGGTGGACACCGAGCATCTGCTCCTGGAGGAGGACCGCTACGCCATCACCGACAAGGGGCGGAAAAACGGCGCCATCTGCGAGAGCAGTCTCCCCTACTCCGTCCGGGTCAAGTGCGACAAGAACGTGGCCAAGCTCAACAGCCGGCTGCGCCGGGACGCCCAGGTCCGCTCCGAGCGCGTCCCACGGGAGGACGGCACCTTCACCCTAGTGATGGCCCTGGACGATGAGCACGGGAACCTCCTCACCATCGAGATGCTGGCCGCCACCGAGCAGCAGTGCGACCGGCTCTCCGAGCAGTTCAAGGCCCACCCGGAGCAGATCTACAACGGGGTGCTGGACGTGCTGCTCACCGACTTTGACGGAAAGGAGCAGAGCTGATTGGACGTGCCCACGCTGATGGGACAGCCCATCACCCAGTTGTTCCTCTATTTTATCTTCTACTCCTTCTGCGGCTGGCTTTGGGAGACCTGCTACTGCTCCGTGCTGGAGCGGCACTATGTTCCCCGGGGCTTTCTCTACGGGCCCATCTGCCCCATCTACGGAGTGGGCTTCCTGCTGATGATCCTCTTTTTCGCCCCTCTCAAGGACAATCTGGTGACCTTCTATTTCGTGGCCGTGGTGG
>DXDV01000301.1 GCA_019115345.1 Candidatus Intestinimonas stercorigallinarum
CCTGATCGCCGGTATGGGCGATGGGACCCTCTCTCCCCAGGGCGACGCCAGCCGCGCGCAGATCGCCACCGTCCTTATGCGCTTTGTACAGAACATGGCAAGCGACACCTGACTGCGCAGAATTTATGAAAAGACAGGGGCGCCTCCGGTGTTTCACCGGAGGCGCCCCTCAGTTTGTCGAAAAAGTCCAGCCATGCGGTTTGATTCAGTTGTCAATATTCAAGGAAAAGATGGGCCGTCCAGCGGGTCTTTTGCCCGCTGGACGGCCTCGTTGACGATCTTCCAGTATGGCCTTAGCGCCGATGGGCAATCTCGTGGCGCTTGGGACCGGTGGAGACGATGGTGATGGGCACCCCGATCTCCTTCTCCAGGAAATTCACATAGCCCTTGACCTCGCTGGGCAGGCGGCTGTAATCGGTCTCGCCCCGGATGTCGCACTTCCAGCCCGGCAGAGTGGTGTAGACCGGCTTGGCCCGCTCCAGCTGGGGGGTGACCGGGAAGTCCCGGGTGACCTTTCCGTCGATCTCGTAGCCGGTGCAGACCTTGATCTCATCCAGGTAGCCCAGCACGTCCACGGCGGTGAGGGCCACCTCAGTGGCGCCCTGGACCTTGCAGCCATAGCGGGTGGCCACAGCGTCAAACCACCCCACCCGGCGGGGCCGGCCGGTGGTGGCGCCGTACTCCCCGGCGTCTCCGCCCCTGTGGCGGAGCTCCTCCGCCTCGTCTCCAAAGAGCTCGGAGACAAAGGCTCCGGCGCCCACGGCGCTGGAATATGCCTTGGTGATGGCCACGATGCTCTTGATGTCCTGGGGTGCCACGCCCACTCCCATGCAGCCGAAGCCGGCCAGCGTGTGGGAGGAGGTGGTGAAGGGATAGATGCCGAAGTCGGGGTCCTTCATGGCCCCCAGCTGGGCCTCCAGCAGGACCTGCTTGCCCTCGGCCACGGCCTCCTTCACAAAGCTCATGGCGTCTCCCACATAGGGGGCGATCTGGTCCCGATAGGCGGTGACCTGGTCAAAGATGGCCTTGGGCTCCAGCTTGGGCTTGTGGTAGAGGTGCTCGAAGAGCACGTTCTTGAAGGCGCAGACCTGCTCCAGCCGCTCCAGCAGCCGGGACTCGTCAAAGAGCTCACAGACCTGGATGCCGTGCTTGGCGTATTTATCCGAATAGAAGGGGGCGATGCCCGACTTGGTGGAGCCAAAGGCGTGCCCACCCAGCCGCTCCTCCTCATACTGGTCCTGCAGCACGTGGTAAGGCATGAGGACCTGGGTGCGCTGGTCGATGATGATATGGGGGGCCGGTACGCCGCCCTCCCGCAGATGCTTGAGCTCCTCCAAAAACTTGGGAATGTCCAGCGCAACACCATTGCCGATGATGTTGGTAATGTGAGGGAAAAATACGCCGGACGGCAGCTGGTGCAGGGCGAATTTCCCGTAATTGCAGATGATGGTATGGCCGGCATTGGCGCCGCCCTGGAACCGGACGACAACGTCAGATCCCTCCGCAAAGAGATCGGTGATCTTCCCCTTGCCTTCATCGCCCCAGTTGGCTCCGACGATGGCTTTGACCATAACTAACTCCTCCTGTGTGTTCAGCGTTCCGAGGACTGAAGTATTATATTCCTTTCATGCCCCAGATGCAAGGACGATTTTCACTTTGGACAACTTTCTTTCTCACTTGCCGTGTCTCCCCCAAGGGTGAGGGGGAATTCCAAAATACCGCTGCCGGAAGGTCCCAGGACCCCCATGGGATAGAAAAGGACGGGGCCGTCCGCCGTGAGATACAGATTTCGTAGGTCGCATTTTCTCACCGCCCGCCTCTCGGCGTCCCGCCACAGGGCGATCCCCTCCCTCCGGCAGCGGCTCAGGCCCTCCTCCACCTGCTCGTTGATCCGTTTGCGCCAGCCGGTCTCTGCCCCGAAGAGCTCCGACGCCGTTATGGGGCATCCGCTCCGCGCCTCCCAGATCATGGCGGTGCGCACCACCCGGGGCTCCTCCCTGCCCCGCCGCTCCACGCCCTCCGTCCACAGACTGCTCACCCCGTCCGCTTCCCAGACCGGCCCCGACCGCAGCTCCGCCCGCCAGGGCCAAAAGGGCCGGGCGCGCTCCCTGGCCAGGGCGCAGGCGCCGCAGGCCGCACGGTAAAGAGGTCCCGTCCAGCGCCGGTACCACACCGCCCCCAGACGGGCGTACCAGCGCCCCATCCGCCGCTCCGCCGGACCCTCTCCCACGGGCAGCGGCACCCGCAGCGCCAGCTCCAAGACCGGCTCCTCCGCCCAAAACAGGGTCTCTTTCCAGCATATGTATTCCCACACCCCATTTCACCTCCACCTTCAGTCTATGCCGCCCTGAAATGGAGGCTCCCACCGGATTTTCCCCTTTACTTTCATACTTCAGTGTAGTAAAATTGTAACAGCCTGGCCTCCCCGCCGAGGGCCGGACGGAGGGCCAAGGATAACGAAAGAGGTGTCTTCCCCCTATGACAAAAAAAGCCAAGGAGAACGGCGATCTGCTCTATGAGAGCATCCTGACTCTGAGGGACCTGGACGAGTGCAAGCGGTTCTTCGAGGACCTTTGCACCGTGGCCGAACTGCGGGCCATGGAGCAGCGCTTCGAGGTGGCCCTGCTGCTCAACGACGGGATGATCTACAACGACATTTTGGAGCGCACCGGCGCCAGCAGCGCCACCATCAGCCGGGTCAACCGGGCGCTCAACTACGGTGCTGACGGCTACAAGCAGGTCCTCCCCCGGGCCAAGGAGCTCCGGGCCGCCGAGGAGGAGGTATGAGCAGCTATGAGGCCCTGGCCCGCAGGTATGACGCCCTGACCGCCGACGTGGACCACGACGCCTGGGCCGACTACCTGGAAAAGCACTTCCGCCGCAGTCCCCTGCCCATCCGCACCGTTCTGGACCTGGCCTGCGGCACCGGCGCCATCACCTGCCTGCTGGCCCGGCGTGGCTATGAGATGATCGGGGTGGACCTGTCGGCGGAGATGCTCTCCGTGGCCGCCGAGAAGGCCCGGGACCTCACCGGCGTCATTCCCCCCCTGTTTCTCCAGCAGCCCATGGAGGAGCTGGACCTCTACGGCACCATCGACGCCTGCGTCTGCTGTCTGGACAGCGTGAACTATGTCACTCGGCCCAAGGACCTGCTGCGGGCCTTCCGGCGGGTCCATCTCTTCCTGGAGCCCGGCGGTCTCTTTCTCTTTGACGTGAATACGCCGGAGAAGCTGGAGGGCCTGGACGGCGGCATGTTCATCGACGAGACCGACGACACCTACTGTGTCTGGCGGGCGGACTACGCCCGGCGGAGCCGGATCTGCACCTACGGCTTCGACCTCTTCTTCCGGGAGGAGGACGGCCTGTGGCGGCGGGAGGAGGAGGTCCACCAGGAGCGGGCCTATACCGTGGAAGAGCTCACACACATGCTCCAGGAGGCGGGCTTCGTCCATATCCGGCCCTATGGCGACCGAAAGCTCCGTCCCCCCAAACCCGGCGAGGACCGGATATTCTTTGCAGCCCGAAAGGAACGAATGGGATCCCATGGATGAAATTGTACGCATGATCACCGGCGACGGCGCCGTCAAGGCCATCGCCATCACTGGAAGGGATCTGGTGGAGCGCGCCCGCCAGATCCACAAGCTCTCCCCCCTGGCCACCGCCGCTCTGGGGCGCAGCCTCATGGGCTGCTCCATGATCGGCGCCGCCATGAAAGAGGAGAACGGCTCCGTCACTCTGCGCATCAAGGGCGGCGGCCCCCTGGGCAGCGTCATCGCCGTGTCCGACTCCCAGGGCAATGTGCGGGGCTACCTGCAAAACGGCCAGGTAGAGCTCCCCCTGAAGGGCCCCGGCAAGCTGGACGTGGGCGCCGGCGTGGGGACCGACGGCTTTTTGACCCTCATCAAGGACATCGGCCTCAAGGAGCCCTACGTGGGCTCCGTCCCTCTGGTCAGCGGCGAGATCGCCGAGGACCTGACCGCCTACTTCGCCGCCAGCGAGCAGATCCCCACCGCCTGCGGCCTGGGGGTGCTGGTCGACACCGACCAGTCCGTCCTCTGTGCCGGCGGCTACATGCTCCAGCTCCTCCCCGGCGCCGACGAGCGCACCATCGACAGGCTGGAGGAGGCCGTCCGGAAGCTGGGACCCGTCACCGAGGTCCTCCATCAGGGTGCGGACGCCGCCGCCGTCCTGGAGCGGCTGCTGGAGGGCATGGAGCCCGAGCTTCTCTCCCGCGTCCCCGTCTCCTACAAATGCTACTGTGACCGGGACCGGGTCTCTCAGGCCGTCATCAGCCTGGGCAAGGCCGAGCTCCGGGATATGATCGACAAGGAGGGCTCCGCCGACCTCACCTGCCAGTTCTGCGACAAGGTCTACCACTTCTCCAGAGAGGAGCTGGAGGCTCTGCTGGCCGAGGCCACGGAGGAGTAAATACCCAAGCCCTGATCTCCTTCCCTGTTCCACCCCTCCCGGAAGGGCCCGGAAGAGCCCTTCCAGGGGGCTGGAAAAGAAAAATGAAAAATTTTGATTTTTGTGTTGACAGAATGGCGTCCGCTTGTTATAATAACTTTCGCCGTCTGACAAGAGCGGTCAACAGGGGAGCATAGCTCAGCTGGGAGAGCGCATGCCTTACAAGCATGATGTCACAGGTTCGAGCCCTGTTGTTCCCACCATGGGTCTGAACCCAAAGCTAAATGGCGCGGTAGTTCAGTTGGTTAGAACGCCGGCCTGTCACGCCGGAGGTCGAGGGTTCAAGTCCCTTCCGCGTCGCCATTTGCCTCTGTAGCTCAGTTGGTAGAGCAGGGGACTGAAAATCCCCGTGTCGC
>DXDV01000037.1 GCA_019115345.1 Candidatus Intestinimonas stercorigallinarum
CCCTCCTCGCCGCCGCAGGCGGCCAGGGAGAGCGTGAGCCCCAGGGTCAGCAGCAGGGTCAGGGGTCGTTTGAGATGGTTCATGTGACAGTCCCTCCAGGATGATTTCTCTGTGTCATCATACGACAAAAAAGCGGGAAAAGCACTACAAAGGGGTAACAGGGCCGTTACAGTTCAGCTCCCCCAGGGCACCCGGCGCACCAGCAGGATGGAGGCCGCCCCGGTGACGGCGCCGGTGAGCAGGCTGGCCAGCAGCAGGGGCGCCAGGTAGACGGCGATGGCCGGGGAGGCCAGCACCGCCATGGCGGCCAGGATCTGCCCCGTGTTGTGGGCGGCGGCCCCGGCGATGCACACCCCGAAGAGGGAGAGCCCCGGCACATGGAGCAGCAGCCACATGGTCAGGAAGGCCAGCACGCCCCCGGTGAGGGAGAAGGCCAGGGCGGTGAGGTTGCCCCCCACGATGGCCCCCAGCAGACACCGGGAGACCAGGATGCCCAGAGCCTCCCGGCCGGAGAGGCGGCACAGGGCGTAGACGGTGACCAGGTTGGCAAGGCCCAGCCGAAGGCCCGGCAGGGGGATGAGGATGCTCAGGGGGACCAGGCCCTCGCACACCGAGATGGCCAGGGCCAGGGCGGTGAGGACGGCACAGCGGGTGAGGCGGTGGATGGAATCTGTCATGGCCCCTCCTCCTCAGCCCGTGACGGCGTCGGCGTCCGCCGTGCCGCCGGTGACGGTGATGACCAGCCTGTTGGGCAGGCAGATGATCTGCCCGCCGGAGCGGGAGACCCAGCCGGTGTGGACGCAGTCCTGGCTGGGGCAGTCGCTGTGGAGGACCCGCACCCGGCCCGGCTCGGCCTCCACGGTGATGGGGTATTCCGCCCCCGGCACGTCCAGGGCGACCGGCTGGGTGAGGGTGCTGAGGGGGAGCTCCGCCACCACCTCATTGTCTAAGACGATCCGGGCGGTGAGAAAGTTGCCGGTCTCTGGACGAAAAGCAAATAAAATGGTGCCGGCGGCGGCCAGCACCGCCAGGACCACCAGCCCATCCAGCAGGGTGGGACGGGTCCGTTCAGCGGCGGAGAATTTCATAGGTGTAGCCAGCCTCCTCTCCCAGCGTCTCCAGGCCCTCCTCCAGGCCCTCGGTGATATAGACGGTCCCCTCCTCGGTGACCAGGATGAGCTCCATGCCGGCCACGGACCCCATACCGCTCTCCCAGCGGGCCACGGCCTCCTCCGCCCCCAGGACGTAGAGGGCGGTGGACCAGGCGTCGGCCAGGGCGGGGTCCTGGGCCACCACGGTGACCGACAGAAGGCCCGACTGGGCGGGGTAGCCGTCGGAGGGGTCGATGATGTGGTGGTAGATCTCCCCGCCGGACTCGAACCACCGCTCGTATCCGCCGGAGGTGGAGCAGGTCATCCCCGCCGGCAGGGCCATGAGGCAGAGGTAGTCCTCCTCACTGCCCTGGGGGTCCCGGACGTACACCCGGAAAGGACTGCCGTCAGGCTTGGTCCCCAGGGCGGTGATGTTGCCCCCCAGGGCGATGATGGCCGACTCCACCCCGTGCTCCGTCAGGGCATCCACCACGTAGGCGGCCGCCGCCCCCTTGGCGATGGCCCCCAGGTCCAGCGCCTGCCCCTCCAGGGGCAGGCGGGCCCGTCCCTCCTCCACCTGGGGGAGGTCCCGGGTCAGGGGGAGCAGGGCGTCCAGCTCTTCCTGGGAGGGCACCCGGTGGACCGCCGTGGTCTCGCTCTCGGTGGAGCCGAAGCCCCAGGCGTCCATGACGGGGGAGAGGGCGGGATCGAAGGCCATGGCGCTCTCCTGGGCGGCGGCGTTGGCCTTTTCCAGCAGGGCGGCGGTGTCGGCGTCCACCTCCACCCACTGGCCGGCGGCGTCGTTGAGCCGGGAGACGTCGCTGCCGCTCCGGGTCCGGGACCACAGGCCCTCCAGACGGTTGACCTCCTGCTGGGCGGCCACCAGGCCGTCGGTGGGGCCGCTGTCGTAGGCGGTGATGGACATGACTGTGTCCATGGCGAAAAAGGTCTGGACCACCGGCTCGGCGGTGCCGGCGCAGCCGGTCAGCAGGGCCAGGGCGCATACAAGGGGAAGAAAGCGTTTCATGATCAGCCTCACAGAAAGAAAAGATAAAGCGAAAAGCCGAGTAGATTGTATCATATCCGCCCCTCTCTGGCAACCTAAGCGAGGCGCGCAGGGAGGGCGGATCGGCCCTGTCCGTGCAGGTGTTTTTCCGGAGAAAGCCGGACCCACGAAGTTTCTTGTTGCAAAACGGTGGGATTTCTGATAGAATATCATCTGTTAGACTGGTCCTCTCTCGGGCCAGTCGTTTTGAGCATCGAACAAGGAGATGGATCCATGGACAAAGAAAAACGCGCGGCGGAGAAGCGCGCGGCCCGCAGCCACAAGGAGGACGCGATCCTGAACCGGGTGCTGATCTGGTTCGGCGCCGCCGTGGTGGTGGAACTGGTGCTGCTGCTCCTCAACCGCTACTATATCAATATCACCACTGCCCCCGGAGAGATCGAGTTCGCCGGCGCCCTGCTGAAGGCCTGGCCCGTCATCATCGGCGTCGCCGCCGCCGGGACGGTGGTCTGTCTGCTGTGGGCCATCTTCTGGGCCAAGGGCGGCAAGCGCATCGTTCTCCCCGCCGCTCTCACAGGGGTGTTCCTCGCGGTCCTGGTGATCTCCGTGGTCACGTATCGCTTCTACGACACCGGCGTGCAGTTCCTCTGCGGTGCCGTCCCCGCCGCCGCTGTGCTGGCCCTGGTGTACTACCTCTATCAGCATGAATTTTTTGCCGTCACGGTCCTCTCCGCCCTGGGCATCCTGGGGCTGTGGCTCTTCCGCCGGGCCGGCGGCGGGCACCAGGTCCTGGTGTACGCCTATGCGGCCGTCCTGGCGGTGGTGCTGCTGGCCGCCGTCCTCCTCTGCCGCTCCCTGTCGGCCAAGGGCGGCGTCCTCACCCTCAGCGGCAAAAAGCTCCAGATCTTCCCCAAGAACGCCTCCTACGGCATGATCTACCTCACCTGCGCCATTGTGGCGGCGGCTGTGGCGGCCGCCCTGGTGCTGGGGACCGCCGCCGCCTACTACCTCATGTTCGCGCTGGTGGCCTGGCTGTTCATCATGGCCGTCTACTACACGGTCAAGCTTATGTAATGCGTACTGAACAAAGCTGAACGCCTTGAAAGCCTTGGCTTTCAAGGCGTTTGGCTTTGTTCAAGTGCAAGGCTTTTGGACAATTACGCCCAAAAACCTTGCACCTTCCACTGGTGCGTCTTAACGCACCAGTGGAAATACGCATTGCAGCAATGGCTGAATTCCATAAAAGCGGCTCAAGTGCGCCGCTTTTATGGAATTGCGCGGTTTGCGCCTATATGTCTAGAAGAGAGATCCGGGAGGAGCCCAAGGCTCCTCCCGGATTTTAGACTGTCGAAAAATTGACACCACACAAGACAAGCCACGGGGGAAAAGTGTGAAAGGGGGGCGGTAAGCCCCCACTTTCGCGTGCAGTCAGGAACTTTTTCGATGAAATCGAAAAAGTCAGCAGCTTGTCGAAAACCCTCCATAAGGCGGCAAGCGTGCCGCGGTGGCACGGGGGGAGGGCAGCTCGTCGGGCTGCGGGGCCCTTGGAGCGTTGGTATGGCCGGCGCCCGTTCCGGCGGTCAGCCGTTGCGCAGCAGGTACTCATAGCCGTACAGGATGTCCAGGATGCCGTCCTTGTCGGCCTGGCTCACCGTCAGGTCGTACTGGCGCTCATCTCCCTGGAAACGGACGATGGTCTGCTCCGAACGGGCGATCATAGGCAGCATCAGCGCTATGGCCTGCTCGTAGTTGGTGCCGCTCTCATCCACGGACATGTCCAAGGTCTCCCACACATCGCCGCCCTGATTGTCTCTTTTGTGTTCGCCGGCGCCGGTGGGCAAGGTGTAGTTGCTGCCGTCGATGCTGACGATGATATTGTCGAAAAACACCCAGCGGTCGCCGGTGTAGTTGAATTTCATTCGCATGTAGAGCCTTCCGGAGTCATACTTCCCGATGTAGGGGTAGACGGTGCAGCGGGTATTCACATACTCCGGGGCGCTGCTGGGATAATACCAGGTGATGTTCTGGACCTGGTCGTATTTGGTGCGGAAGGTGGACACGGCCTGGGCGCCCAGCTCCATGATCTTGTCGTCGGCGGTGTCATACATCTCCGCGGCGCTCTCGTCCTCGGGGAAGTACCGCGTCAGAATGGCGGCGTTGTCCCGCATCCGGAACCAGTCCTCATAGGCGTAGGAGGCCGCCATGACGGCCTCATAGAACTCCTTGGCCTCCTGCTGCATGGGCGCGGCGGCGGCGGCCTCCGGGCTGTCCGGCTTGAGGTTGATGACGGTCCGGGCGTTGTCCAGCACCGCCTCCCAGTCCTCCTCCTCATAGGCGTCCAGCAGCGCCTCGTTGCTCTCCTGGAAGCGCGCCTCCTCTTCCGCCGCCGTCTGACCGGCCAGGGCCTGCTCCATCAGGCCGTCCGCCTGACCGGCCTCCGGACTGTCCGGGTACTCCTCCAGTAGCTCCCCGCACAGGGATACCGCCTCGTCCCAGTCCTCCGCCTCCAGGGCGGCCTGGATGTCCTCCACCAGGGCCCCGGGCAGGGCGGCCTCGCACGCTTCGATGAGGTCCTCCGCCTTGTCCGCCGCCCGGGTGCCCGGGTGCTCCTCCAGCACTTCGTTGGCCGTGGTGATGGCCAGGGTGTAGGAGCCCTCGTCATAGTAGCCCTCGGCCTTTTTGTAGAGGTCGCCGGCGGGGTCGGAAAAGAGCCCGGGGCCAAAGAGCAGCAGGCACAGGGCCAGGGAGAGCCCGGCCACGATGATGGCCGCCAGGGCCTGGCCGGTCCTGGTGGGGGTTTTCCTGGCCTTCCGGAACACCAGCACGGCCAGCACGATGGCCACCACATCCAGCACCATGCCGATGAGCAGAAAGCCCGTCAAAAAGCCCAGGATGGACAGCACCAGGGCGGCCACCCCCAGGTTGGAGCTCCCGGCGGGTACCGCTCCGGCAGCCTGTGCCCCGGCGGGGGCCGCTTCGGCGGAGTCGGTCGGCGAAGGGGACAGCGGGGCGCCGCACTTCTCGCAGAAGGCCGCGCCGTCTTTTGCTTCCGCACCGCATTTTGGACAGAACATAACCATTCCTCCTCTGTTTCGCGCTTTTTCTGTTTTCCCCGGTATCATGCGTATTTCCACTGCTGCGTTGAGAGGCGCCAGTGGAAATACGCATTGCGTCAATGGCTGAGTTCTAGCTGCAAACGCCGATCCCGGTGCTTGCAGGCAGAATTGCGCGGATCAGCCGCCGTAGGGCTTATTCAGCAGATATTAGTATAGCAACGTTCCGAGGTGGAAACCATATCCCGGCTGCATAGTATCGCCCGCGGCGGACTGCCCGCGTCCCGCGGCGTTCGCGCCCGGAAGGAGGGCGGCGGCAATTTGCCGTTCTGAATCGGCTTTTGGACAAAAAATGTGCGCTGTGGTTGGGACCACAGCGCACAGGACACAGGACAGAATGGAGCTTGCTTCTGGGGCGGATCGCCGTCTCCCAGATCGATGGTCTGGCCGCAGATGGGCCGTGTGCCCGGCCGCTTTTACTCTCTGCCGGCGGCGGCGTGCTCCTTGTGCTCGCCGTCGTGGGCATGGGTGGACTGCTTATCGTCCAGGCCGGGGATGAACAGGAACTTGCGGATGAGGAAGAGGGCGGCGATGGCGGCCACCATCAGCAGGTTCTCCGCCGGGGAGGGGTGGGCAATGACTATCTGGCGGGAGATGGCGAAGAGGAGGACCTCCACCACCGAGCTCAGATTGTGTCGGCTGAGCATCTTCAGAAACTCCACGCCGATGACCACGGTGAAGGCGGTGGACAGGAAATCCTGCAAGCCGTCGGCGTTGGTGGGGTCGGCGGCCATCAAGCCAAGCTGGTGAAAAATGGTGGCGAAGGAGAGCACGATGGCGGCCACCACCAGAAAGCTGACCAGGATCTCCAGCAGCTGGGCGATGCGGTAGACGAAGTTGGGGATTTTGATCTTCAGGTAGTTGGAAGCGTCCATAAAAACCTCCTTTTTCAGCGCAGCGCGGCCAGGAGGCCGTCTACGTCCTCGGGGGCGGTGGCGAAACAGGTGACAAGGCGGATGACGGTGTGCCCAGGCTCCTGGGCGGGACACCATTCCTCATAGGCGCAAATGGCGTCCAGCCTGGCCTTGGCGGCGGCGTCCACCACGGCAAAGACCTGGTTGGTGGGGGAGTCCACCCACAGCGTCCAGCCCAGGGCCTTCAGGCCGGCCTGGAGCCGGGCGGCCATGGCGTTGGCGTGGCGGGCCATCTCGAAATAGAGGCCGTCCTTCAGCAGGGCCTCGAACTGCGCCCCCAGCAGCCAGCCCTTGGCCAGCACGGCCCCCCGCTGCTTTTTGATGCGGAAGAAGTCGGGCTGGAGGGCGGGATCGGTGATGACCAGGGCCTCCCCCAGGAGGGCGCCGTTCTTGGTGCCGCCGATGGTGAAGGCGTCGGTGAGCCGGGCCAGGTCGGGGAGGGTGAGATCGCTGGCGGGGGAGGCGAGGGCGGAGCCCAGCCGGGCGCCGTCCAGGAAGAGGAGCAGGCCGTTGTCCCGGCAGAGCCGGGAGAGGGCGGTGAGCTCGGCCTTGGTGTAGACCATGCCGCTCTCGGTGGCGTCGGCGATTTCCACCAGCCGGGGCTTGACCAGATGTACGTCCTTGTGCCGCTCCAGAAGGGGGAGCAGCTGCTCCGGCGTGAGCTTGCCGTCGGGGCCGGTGGGGAGCGGAAGGATCTTGTGTCCGGTGGCCTCCACGGCGCCCGACTCGTGGCCGTTGATGTGGGAGGACTCGGCGGCGATGACCCCCTCCCAGGGCCGCAGGAAGGCGGCGATGGCGGTGAAGTTGGTCTGGGTGCCGCCGATGAGGAACTCCACCTTGGCCTGGGGGCACTGGCACAGGTCCCGGATCAAATCCTGCGCCCGGCCGCAGTAGGGGTCGTCTCCGTAGCCGGCGTTGCCCTCCAGGTTGGTCTCCGCCAGGGCGGCGAGGACCTTGGGGTGGGCGCCGAAGGAGTAGTCGTTGCGGAAGAGGTATCGTCTCATGCTGCTGCCCTCCAATGGCAGTGGGGAGGTGCGGCGGAGCCGCCCGTTAAAATTTAAAGGAGTCCTTCAGGCTCACGGACCGGTTGAACACCAGATGTCCGGGCCTGGAGTCCCTGTTGTCCACGCAGAAATAGCCCTGGCGCAGGAACTGGAAGGAGGCGGGGACGGCGGCGCCGGCCAGGCAGTGCTCCACCTTGGCGCCGGGCAGGACCTCCAGGGAATCGGGGTTGAGGCAGTCCAGGAAGTTCTTGTCGCCGGCGTCGGGGTCGGCGTCGGAAAAGAGGTTGTCGTAGAGCCGGATCTCGGCGTCCACGGCGGTGGCGGCGTCCACCCAGTGGAGGGTGGCCCCCTTCACCTTCCGGCCGTCGGCGGGGTCGCCCCCCCGGCTCTCCGGGTCGTACTCGGCGGCGATCTCAGTGACATTGCCCTGCTCGTCGGTCTCATAGCCCACGCACTTGATGAGGTAGGCCCCCTTCAGGCGGCACTCGGGGCCGCCGGGGAAGAGGCGCTTGTACTTGGGCACCGGCTCGGGGAGGAAGTCGTCGGCCTCCACATAGAGCTCCCGGGAGAAGGTGACCTCACGGGTGCCGTCCTCGGGGTGGCCGGGGTTATTTTCCACGGTGAAGGTCTCGCTCTGGCCGGCGGGGTAGTTGGTGATGACCAGCTTCACCGGGCGGAGGACCGCCATGCGCCGCTGGGCGGTCTCGTTCAGGTCCTCCCGGAGGCAGTG
>DXDV01000038.1 GCA_019115345.1 Candidatus Intestinimonas stercorigallinarum
CACCTATGCCCTGGGCATGACCGACCCCATCCGGAATCCCGATGTCCTCCTCAACTGGCCGGTGAACACCCCTGCCCGGGGGGAGACCATGCTCCGGCGGCCCCTCTACCACAATCTGATGAAAAACGACCAATACTTCGCCCGGTACCACGCCCTCTTCGACCAGTTCCTCTCGGAGTATCTGGAGAGCGGCCGGTGCGAGGCGGTCATCCGGGAGACCGCCGCCCTCATCGCCCCCTATGTGCAGGCCGACCCCACCGCCTTCTGCTCCTACGCCGACCACCAGACGGCGGTGGACACCCTGCTGGAGGTATGTACCCTCCGGGCCCGGAGCGTCAGGGGCCAGCTCAGCGGGGACTATCCCATCACCCTGGCCCAGCGGGCGGAGCATCCGGAGTCCGGCGTGGACGCCTCCCACGTGGACCTGCCTTCTCTGGGGGACTTCGACGATCTGGAGGAGGCCGGACCCCGGCAGAGGGCCGCCCTGGAAGCGGAGCCCTGACCGGGCCGGGCCCCCTTGCCTGTTTCAAGGCCCTGCCGCAGCTCTGGCGCCGCCAGAGCTGCGGCAGGGCTTTGTTCCCCGTGCGGGGCGGGAAGGCGGGGAGGAGAGACCGCTGTCTTGCATTTCCGGAAAAAGAACGGTATAATGAAGCGATCAACCATCAAGGAGGCGGCGTATGCCAAAAATCTCCATTATCGTTCCCGTCTACAAGGCGGAGAACGTGTTAGCCAAGTGTGTGGACTCCGTTCTGGCCCAGGATTTTTCCGATTGGGAGCTCCTTCTCGTGGATGACGGCTCCCCCGACGGCAGCGGCGCCCTGTGCGACGACTACGCCGGTCAGGACGACCGGGTCCGGGTCTTTCATAAAACCAACGGCGGCGTCTCCTCCGCCCGGAACCTGGGCATGGCGGAGGCGGCGGGGGACTACATCCTCTTCATCGACGCCGACGACTGGATCGAGCCGAATGCCTGCGGGACCCTGCTGAAGGCCCTGGAGGGGGCGGGGGCCGACTCCGCCGGCTGCGCCCACTGGAACATCCAGCCCGACGGCAGGAAGTGGAGCGAGCCCGGGGCCCTCCCCGCCGGCGTGTACGACGCCCCGGCCATCCGGAAGGGCATTGTGGACCGGCTCCTGGGCCAGCGGCTGGGCAGGCCGGGGGAGGTCCTCAACGGCTTCATCTGGCGCTTCCTCTTCTCCCGGTCCATCATCGCTGAAAACGAGCTCCGCTTTGCCGGGGCCTATCTGGAGGACGAGCTCTTCCTCATGGAGTATTTCTGCCTGGCCAAAAGGCTGGCCATGGTGGACGCGCCCCTCTACTACTACCTGCAAAACCCCGCCTCGGTGACCCGGAACTATCTGCCCGACTACATGGACACCTTCCGCCGCTTCCTGGCGGCCAAGGAGGCGGTGGCGGAGCGGTACGGCCTGGAGGGGGACGACCCCCAGTGGCGGCAGAGCACCTGCTGGGCGGGGCTCCTCATCGCCATCGGCAACGAGTTTGCCCCCGGCAATCCGGCCTCCCCGGCGGAGAAGCGCCGCCGGGTGGAGGGCTTTACCCTGGAGCCCGGCATGGCGGCGGCCATCCGGGACCTGACGCCCCGGGGCCTGGGGCGGAACAAGCAGCTGGTGGCCGCCCTGGTCCGCCGGCGGTGGTTTGGGCTTTTGAGCCTGTTGTACGCCGTGAAGAACCGGCGGTAAAGGAGGCGGATCTCTCTTGGAATTGTTGGAAAACAGCTTGGCGGGGCGGCTTTTGCTCTCCCTCTTTTATACGCTATACCGGTGGTATGAGGGCGGCCTGGTGTGCCGCTTCCTCCGTGGCCTCTCCCGGCGCTGGACCCGGTGGTTCCGGGGCAGCGCCCTCATGGACCTGCTGGTCCGGGACGGCATCCTGCCCAAGGCGTGGCGGGACAGCTTTTTCTGCGGCCTGGCGGAGACCGTCGTCAACCTCCCCGCCGCCATCCTCCACTGGATCTACCGGAAGGGCAAGCCCCTCTTCGACCACAGCTTCTTCGCCCAGCTGGGCTTCGCCATGGGCGCCCAGACCCCGTCGGCCATCGGCTGGCTCATGCTGGGGATCCTGGTGTTCCCCTATGAGCACTGGGACAACCGCTATTCCCTCATGGGCTTTTTCCTGGTCGCGGCGCTCTTCGTGGTGGGTGGGATGCGCAGCCGGAGTCTGCGCCTGGACCTGAAGAGCGTGGGCCCTTACGCCCTCATCTTCGCCGGGGCGGTGTGCCTGGCCTGGCCGGTGTCCTATTCGTCCGCGCTCTCCATGCGCTTCCTCTTTTTCCACCTCACGGCCATGCTGTGCGTGGCGGTGACGGTGAGCGCCGTGGAGCGGGCGGACGACCTCAAGCGGCTAGCGGGCTTCGCCACCATGGGCCTTTTCGCCACCTCGGCCTACGGCGTGGTGCAGCGCATCCAGGGCGTGGAGGTCAACTACTCCTATGTGGACCCCCTCCTCAACGAGGGCATGCCCGGCCGGGTCTTTTCCGTCTTTGAAAATCCCAACGCCTTTGCCGAGGTACTGGTGATGCTCCTGCCCCTGGCGGCGGCCCTGGTGCTGTGCAGCCGCTCCTGGTGGGGGAGGCTGGCCGCCCTGTGCGCCGCCGCCGTGGGTGCGGCGGCCCTGGGCATGACCTATTCCCGGGCCAGCTGGATCGGCGCCGCCTTTGCCGCGGCGGTCTTTGTGTTCCTCTGGAACTGCAGGCTTATCCCCGGCTTTTTGCTGCTGGGCCTGTGCGCCGTCCCCTTCCTGCCCGACACCATCTTCAACCGCATCCTCACCATCTTCAACCTGGAGGACTCCTCCACCTCCAGCCGCTTCCCCCTGTACGCCGCCGCCCTGGAGATGATCCAGGCCCGGCCCGTCCGGGGGGCCGGACTGGGCACCGACGCGGTGCGCCTGGCCATCAAGGATATGAATCTCTACCACGGTTCCTCTCCCTTTGTCCACGCCCACAACCTCTACCTCCAGATCTGGCTGGAGACGGGGCTGATCGGCATCGTCTCCTATCTGGCGGCCATGCTCTCGGGACTCAAGTCGGCCGCCAAGGCCTGCAAGTTCCACTGCCCCCGCGAGGTGCGCCTCATCACCATCGGAGCGGCGGCGGCGGTGGCGGGCATCCTGGTGAATTGTCTGGCCGACTACCTGTGGAACTACCCCCGGGTCATGGTGATCTTCTGGTTCCTCTTCGCCATCCTCCTCTCCGGGGTGAAGCTGGCCCGGCGGTATGCCCAGAAGGCCGAGACGGAAGGAGAGGTCCTGTGAGAAAGCGACTGCTGGTCTCCGACATGGACCACACCCTCCTGGACGAGGATTCCCGGCTCTCCCAGGCCAATCTCACGGCCATCCGCCGCCATGTGGCCGGGGGCGGCCTCTTTACCGTGGCCACCGGCCGGGCGCCGGCGGCCATCCGGGTCTTTCCGGAGCTGCTGCCCTATATCAACCTCCCGGTGGTCACCGGAAACGGCGGCCAGGTGGTGGATCTGGCGGCGGGGGACAAGGTCCTGCGGAGCTGGGTGCTCCCCCCGGAGGTCTGTCCCATCCTGAAGGAGGCCCTGGTCCGGTTTCCTGAAATGGGCGCGGTGGCCTACCATGGGCTGGACGGCTTCTGCTCCTTTCGGGTGACCCCCTATGTGGAGGGGCTCATCGCCAAGGAAAAGCGCCCCGCCCTGCCCACCACGGTGGATACCTCCCCCATGCCCTGGAACAAGACCCTCATGACCGAGGAGCACGACTACCTGCTGAAGGTGAAGGACTGGCTGGACCCCCAGCTCCCCGGCCTGGGCCGCACCGTCTTTTCCGAGGAGACCTATCTGGAGATCCTCCCCCTGGGGGTCTCCAAAGGAGCTGCCCTGTCGGTGATCCTGGAGATGGAGGGCATTGATCCCCGGGAGGTGGTGGCGGTGGGGGACGCCCCCAACGACAAGGAGATGCTGGAGCTGGCCGGTATCGGCGCGGCGGTGGACAACGCCTCCCCCGAGCTGAAGGCGGCGGCCGACGCCGTGGTCTGCTCCAACGGCCAGGGCGCCGTCAAGGACTGCCTGGAGCGGTGGTTCTTCTGATCGAACGGAGCCGCCGCGGAAGAAGCGGCCGTTTCGGCGGGCCGTCGCCCGCCAAAACCTCATATCCCTAGAAACAGAGTGTGCCGCAGGACGCGCCGCGCGTCCTGCGGCACACTCTCAGTTTGTCGAAAAACCTCCGTAAGACGGCAAGTGTGCCACGGTGGCGCGGGGGAGCTCGAGGGGGCGGCAGCCCGCCTCGAGTGGGATCACATCCCCCGCAGCCCTTGCAGGGTAAGGGCTGCGGCGAGCAAAGCGAGGACTTTTCCGCCCTGAAGAGGGCGGGAAAGTAACGGGATGCAGGCTGTCGAAAAAGTCCCCCAAGGGACTTTTTTGACAGCCTGAGTGTTTGCCGCAGGATGCGCCGCGCATCCTGCGGCAAACTTTATTTTTGGGGCCTTGTTTCAAACACAGCGGTTGGAAGAGGCTTTTTCGCGGGGATCTGACGGTTGGCGGGGAAAAACGACGTCCGGCGGGTCATGGACCCGCCGCATGGGCATGCGGACGATTTTCAAGCAAAGCCTAGCCCTGGGTTTGACCTTTTTTGTGGCGGGCAGGCCATATAATATCCCTGCTGGTCTCCGGACCCGAAGGAGGGATGGCCGTGACCGTCGTCTACATAGATTCCCTGTTTCTGCTCAATCTCATCGTGGACTATCTGCTGCTGCTGGGGGCGGCCCGGCTGTCCGGGGCGGCACTGTGCCGGCCCCGGCTGGCCCTGGGGGCCGCCCTGGGGGCGGTCTACGCCTGTGCCGTCTTTCTTCCGGGGCTGGGCTTTCTGGTCCACCCCGCCGTGGAGCTGGCCATGGCCGGGGCCATGGTCCTCCTCGCCTTCGGCGGCGGGCGGCGGCTCCTGCGGAGCTTCCTTGCCTTTCTGGCGCTTGCCTGCGCCCTGGGGGGCGGCGTGCTGGCCCTGAGCCTGATGGGCGCCCGGGGAGTGGGCCTGGAGCGGGGTGTCCTCTCTCCCCGGGTGGACCTGGGGGTCCTCCTCCTCTCCGCCGCCGGGTGCTACGCCGCGGCCTCCCTGGTCTTTCGGCGGGGAATGGCCCACGGCGTCCGGGAGCTGGTGCCGGCGGTCCTCACCCTGGAGAGGCGGCAGGTGACGCTCACCGCCCTGCTGGACACGGGCAACACCCTCACCGACCCGGCCACCGGCCGGGGGGTGCTGGTGGTGGAGGGGGAGAAGGCGGCGCCCCTGCTGGATACCCCCCTGGGAGAGGCCCAGCTCCGGGACCCGGTGGGCACCCTGGCCGGGCTGGAGGGGAACGGCCGGTTCCGGCTCCTCCCCTACCAGGCGGTGGGGGTGGAGTGCGGCCTGCTGCTGGCGGTGCGGCTGGACCGGGCCAGGGTGGGGGAGCGGGAGTACCGGGGGGTGCTGGCCGCCCTGTCCCCCACCCGGCTCTCCGACGGCGGGACATACAGCGCCCTGGTGGGGGCCATGGAGACTTAGATGGAGAAAGGGACGATGGAGCGCATGAAAGGGACGATCGAGCGGGGGCGGGTGCTCCTGTGGCAGGCTTTGGCCCGGCTGGGGCTGTGCCTGCCGGGAAAGATCATGTACATCGGGGGCAGCGACACCCTCCCGCCCCCGCTGGACCGGGCGGAGGAGGCCGACGTGCTGCTGCGGCTGGAACGGGGGGAGACGGGGGCCAGGGAGGTCCTCATCGAGCGCAACCTGCGGCTGGTGGCCTACATCGCCCGCCGCTTCGAGAATACGGGCATCAACATCGAGGACCTCATCTCCATCGGCACCATCGGCCTCATCAAGGCGGTGGGGACCTACAAGCCGGCCAAGAACATCAAGCTGGCCACCTATGCCAGCCGGTGCATCGAAAACGAGATCCTCATGTACCTGCGCAAGACGGCCAACCAAAAGACGGAGGTCTCCTTCGACGAGCCGCTGAACACCGACTGGGACGGCAACGAGCTGCTGCTCTCCGACATCCTGGGCACCGACAACGACCTGGTGATGAAGCCCATCGAGGACGACGTGGACCGGCAGCTCCTCTCCGCCGCTCTGGAAAAGCTCTCCGACCGGGAGCGGCGGATCATCACCCTCCGCTTCGGGCTGGACGGCCGGCCGGAGCGGACCCAGAAGGAGGTGGCCGACCTGCTGGGCATCTCCCAGTCCTATATTTCCCGGCTGGAGAAGCGGATCATCGCCCGGCTCAAGAAGGAGATCTTACGGATGCTGTGAATCCAAAAATCCATCGAAAACCGTCTCACGATAAAAAATATACCCGTCCCTTCCGGGGTATGGAGCCTTTCCCGCTGGAGATACTGTTAGCAGTAACGAGCGGGGAGGCCGGCCGGTATGCAGGGAAAAGTGGAGATCTGCGGCGTCAACACCGCCAAGCTGAAGGTACTGAAGAACGAGGAGACCATCGAGCTGCTCCGCCGGACCAAGGCGGGGGACATGGCGGCCCGGGAGGAGCTCATCGCCGGCAACCTGCGGCTGGTCCTCTCGGTGATCCAGCGCTTCCACAACCGGGGGGAGAACGCCGACGACCTCTTTCAGGTGGGGTGCATCGGCCTCATCAAGGCCATCGACAACTTCAACGTGGATCTGGACGTGCGCTTTTCCACCTACGGCGTGCCCATGATCATCGGGGAGATCCGCCGCTACCTCCGGGACAACAGCGCCATGCGGGTGTCCCGGTCCATGCGGGACACGGCCTACAAGGTCCTCCAGACCAAGGAGGCCTTTCTGGCCCAGCACCAGCGGGAGCCCACCGTGGAGGAGATCGCCGCCGCCATGGGGGTGAAGCGGGAGGAGGTGGTGGCCGCCCTGGACGCCATCGTGGACCCGGTGAGCCTCTACGAGCCGGTGTACGACCACGAGGGGGACACCATCTGCGTCATGGACCAGGTGAAGGACGCCAAAAACACCGACGAGCGCTGGCTGGAGCGCATCGCCCTCAAGGAGGCCATCTCCCGCCTCTCGGAGCGGGAGCGGCACATCCTGGACCTGCGGTTCTTCCAGGGCAAGACCCAGATGGAGGTCTCCGCCGAGGTGGGGATCTCCCAGGCCCAGGTCTCCCGGCTGGAGAAGAGCGCCCTCAAGCAGATCCGCCGGGACCTGTGAGGGCATAGCCGGCCCCCCCGGCGCATAGGGTGCAGGGAGCGGGCACACCCGCCGGAAAGGGGGACTGGAGATGGAGTGCACCGTCTCCGAGCTGCGGGACAAGGAGGTCATCGACATCAGCGGCGGCTGCCGTTTCGGCTACGTGGGCGACGTGGCGCTGGACCTGGAGACCGGCCAGGTGAAGGCCCTGGTGGTGCCGGGGCGGCTTCGGCTCTTCGGGCTGCTGGGCCGGGAGAAGGACCATGTGTTCCCCTGGTCGTCGGTGCGGCGCTTCGGGGAGGACATCATCCTGGTGGAGGAGGCCGGACGGGAGGCCCTGGAGACCGGCCGTCCGGATGGTAAAAAACAGGAAAAAACAGTTGCATTCCGAGGAAGAGTGTGATAAAATACCCTAGCTGTGCGAAAAGGCACGGTATTACACACACCGTCCGGGACGCGGCGTCCGGTGCCCTTCGGGGTGGACGCGCCGCGGATGAACGGGGTGGAGGTAATAACAATTAAAGGAGGAAACAACACTATGGCAGTCGTATCTATGAAGCAGCTCCTGGAGGCCGGTGTCCACTTCGGCCACCAGACCCGCCGCTGGAACCCCAAGATGGCCGCTTACATTTACACCGAGCGGAACGGCATCTACATCATCGACCTGCAGAAGACCGTGAAGAAGCTGGAGGAGGCCTACAACTTTGTCCGCGACCTCTCCGCCGGTGGTCAGACCCTGCTCTTCGTGGGCACCAAGAAGCAGGCCCAGGAGGCCATCAAGGAGGAGGCCACCCGCTGCGGCGGCTACTACGTGAACGCCCGCTGGCTGGGCGGCATGCTCACCAACTTCAAGACCATGCGCGGCCGCGTGGACCGTCTCAACCAGCTCAAGAAGATGCAGGAGGACGGCACCTTCGACATGCTGCCCAAGAAGGAAGTCATGAAGCACCTGGGCGAGATCGCCAAGCTGGAGAAGTACCTGGGCGGCGTGGTGGAGATGCGCAAGCTCCC
>DXDV01000302.1 GCA_019115345.1 Candidatus Intestinimonas stercorigallinarum
GTGCAGCCGAAGCCCATGAGCATGGGGATGAAGGCCTTGCCCGAGAGCCCGAACCGCCGCAGCAGCCGGTCCATGATGAAGGCGGCCCGGGCCATGTAGCCCGAGTCCTCCAGGATGGAGAGGAAGAGGAACAGCAGGGCGATCTGGGGCAGGAAGGTGAGGACGCCGCCCACCCCGGCGATGACGCCGTCCACCAGCAGGGACTCCACCCAGGGGGCGGTGCCGGCGGCGGTGAGCCCGGCGGCCACCCAGCCGGCAAAGACCTCCCCCACCAGCAGCTCCACCCCGTCGGAGAGGAAGGAGCCCACGGGTCCGAAGGTGACGGCGAACATGGCCAGCATCATGAGGAGAAAGACGGGGATGGCCAGATATTTGTGGGTGGCGATGGCGTCGATCTTATCGGAGAGGGTCAGCGCGTCGCGGGGCCGGCCCTTCACCACCGACGCCTCCACCACCCGCTGGATGAACTGATAGCGGCTGTCGGCGATGAGGGTCTCCCGGTCCCCCAGGGCGTAGGCGTCCTCGTAGTCCTGATAGATGGAGGAGAGCCACTTTTGGGTCTTTTCGTCCAGGTCCAGGGCCTTCTCCACCAGGGCGTCCCCCTCGATGAGCTTGATGGAGGCCCAGTGGGCGGGCAGGCCCACCTCGTAGGCCCTGTCGTGGATGAGCTCCCCCACCTGGTGGTGGATGCGGTGGGTGTAGTCGTCGTAGAGGTCGTCGGGCTCCACCGTCACGCCGATGTGCATCTGCCGGTGGGCCACCCGGAGCAGCTTCTCCACGTTCTCCCCCGAGCGGGCGGTGATGGGGATGACCGGCACCCCCAGCTCCCGGGAGAGCTTCTCCACGTCGATGCGGTCGCCGTGCTTCTCCACCTCGTCCATGAAGTTGAGGGCCACCACCATGGGACGCTCCAGCTCCAGGAGCTGGGCGGTGAGGTAGAGGTTCCGCTCAATGTTGGTGGCGTCCACGATGTCGATGATGGCGTCGGGGTGCTCCCCCACGATGAAGTCCCGGGCCACGATCTCCTCCATGGAGTAGGGGGAGAGGGAGTAGATGCCGGGCAGGTCCACCACCGTGACGCTCTTGCCGTCCACGCTGGCCCGGCCCTCCTTCTTCTCCACCGTCACGCCGGGCCAGTTGCCCACGTACTGGTTGGAGCCGGTGAGGGCGTTGAAGAGGGTGGTCTTGCCGCAGTTGGGGTTGCCCACCAGGGCCAGCTTCATCTGCCGGGTGTCGTGGCTGGCGTAGTCGGGCACGCCGCCGTGGTGCTCCCTCTCGTGGGCATGGTCGGCCTCCATCTTCTTTCGGGTGGCCTCGTCCGGGGACTGCTGGGCCGCCTGCCGCCGGCGGCTGCGCTCCCGCCGCCGCTGATCGGTCTCCTCGGGACTGGTGGTCACCCCGATCTGCCGGGCATCCTCCTTCCGGAGGGAGAGCTCGTACCCCCGGATGTTCACCTCGATGGGGTCCCCGAAGGGGGCCACCTTCCGCACTGTCACCAGGGTGCCGGGGGTGAGGCCCATGTCCACCAGCCGACGCTTCACCGGCCCGCGGTCGCTCCCCACCCGGAGGATCACCCCGCTCTGACCGGGCTCCAGGTCTACCAGGGCGCCGCCTTTGTTCGCTGTCTCTGTCGCCATTTCTCGCTCCTCTATCTCTCAGAACCTGTGATCAGAACCGCTGCACGCCGGATGTAAATACAGGTTCTGAGTCCGGGCCGGTGCTCCCGACCCGAAAGTTAATCGTGTCAAACTTTTCCGCTCTTTATAGTACTACGTCCACCGGGGGATGGCAAGCCCAAATATGGTCCGCTGAAATGGTAGGTTTTGTTGACTTGGCACAAGCGTCTGGAAAAATTTATGTCAACTAAATTTAAGCCGATTTCTTGACGAAGATATGGCCTTTGGGTAAAATGGAGTCAGTTTTACCCAAGGAGTGGATACCATGCACAGGAAGCTCGCCGTTTTGCTCCCGGCCCTGGCGGTCTGGTTTGCCCTGACCCTCGCCGCCCTGGCCGCGGGCCCCAACGGGACCCTTTCGGTCCAGCTATACAGCTGGACGGAGCGCACCTATACGCCCGCCGCCGCGGATGTGGTGGCCCTCACCCTCAACGGCAGCTCCCTCCAGGGCGACGTCCCCGCCATGGTCCAGGGTGGGCGCACTCTGGTGCCCGTCCGCCTGGTGGGGGAGGCCCTCCAGGTCCAGGTCCTGTGGGTGCAGCAGACGGGCCAGATCATCCTCACCGACGGAACGGATCTGATCGTCCTCACCCTGGACAGCGCCACCGCCCTGGTCAACGGTGTCCCAACGCCTCTGCCCGACGGCGTCCCCGCCCAGGTGGTGGCCTACGGCGGCGCCGACCGCACCATGGTCCCCCTTCGCTTCGTCTCGGAGCAGCTGGGGGCGGAGGTGACCTGGGACCAGGCCTCCTACACCGCCCACCTGACGGCGGCGCTGCCGGAGGAAGAGCCGGAGACTTCCGTTCCGTCCCCGGAGGAGCCGGAGGCTCCCGAGGAGGACGGCCCCAAAGTCACCGGCCTCACCTGGGAGGACGGGGTGCTCGCCATCGCCGCCGACCACGTCCCCGACTGCCGGATCACCGATCTGGGGGACCGGGTGGCCATCGACTTTCTCAACGCCGCCCTGGGAGAGGACTTCTCCTCCATCCGGGTGGAGAGCCCCTACCTCACCGGCGTGCGCTGCGCCCAGCACGGCGAGGGCTTCTACCCCGACAGCGCCTCCACGGTGCGCGTCGTGCTGGACCTGGCCGCCGGAGCCACCGCCGCCGGGAACCTGACCATTGCCACCCACGCCGGCGGGGTGACGGTCACCACCCACCCCGCCCCGGCGTTGGAGCCCGTGACGCCGGTAGACCCTCAGGACTACACCATCGTCATCGACCCCGGCCACGGCGGGGACCAGTCCGGCGCCTGCTATGAGGGCGTCATGGAGAAGGACATCGACCTGGCCATCTCCCTCAAGCTGGCCGCCATCCTCCAGGACTACGGCTACCAGGTGATCCTGACCCGGTCTGCCGATGTGGACGTGGGTCTCTATGAGCGGGCCGAGCTGGCCAACGCCGCCGGCGCCGACCTCTTTGTCTCCATCCACGCCAACGCCGCCGAAAAACGGCCCGACTACCAGGGCATCTACACCTACTACCACCCCTCCAGCCGCCGGGGCGCCCGGCTGGCCCAGGCCATTCAGACGCCCCTGTGCCAAATCACCGGGGCGGTGGACCGGGGCATCGAGGACGCAGACTTCGTGGTGCTGCGGGAGACCGAGATGTGCGCCGTGCTGGTGGAGACCGGCTTCATGACCAACCACCAGGAGCTCATGCGCCTGGTGGACGACGGCTACCAGCAGCAGGTGGCCCAGGGCGTGGCCCGGGGCATTGTGGACTACTTAATGTCTGCTGAATAAACCGTAAATCGGTTTATTCGCGCGGCGGCAGCCGCGCAATTCCATAAAAGCGGCTCAAGGGAGCCGCTTTTATGGAATTCAGGAACTTCTGTCTGAAACAGCGCCAGTCATCGTCGGCGGAGTGCTTTCCCTTCTGGGCGGTATGGTCACGCTTTGGGCGGAGACAAAGCGCCAAAAAAGGAAGGTGATGTGGGAAAAACAGCTTGAACTACTGTCCGATTTGTCAGTATTCTTTTA
>DXDV01000039.1 GCA_019115345.1 Candidatus Intestinimonas stercorigallinarum
TTGCCCTTGCACAGGCCCACCTCCAGCTTGATGCGGGGGCCTTTGAAGTAGATGGACAGGGGGACCAGAGCGTAGCCGTCCTGCTTGACCTTGGCGAAGAGACGCAGGATCTCCCGCTTGTGCATGAGCAGGCGCCGGGGACGCAGAGGGTCCCGGTTGAAGATATTGCCCTTTTCATAGGGGCTCACGTGCATGCCGTGGACCACCATCTCTCCGTCCTTGACGATGCAGAAGGCGTCCTTCAGGTTCACGTGCCCCATCCGGATGGACTTGACCTCGGTGCCGCACAGCTCGATGCCGGCCTCGTATTTGTCCTCCACGAAATAGTCGTGATAAGCCTTCCGGTTGGAGGCGATGAGCTTGACTGGGGCGTGGTCCATGGCGCGCCTCCTTTCTCAGGGCTGGAATTTGATTATACCACACTTTGGGACGATTTAAAAGCAAAACTTTGCCCCGGCCGTGTTCCAGCCGGGGCAAAGGCTTTGGCTCAGAAATCACAGCGGACGATGCACTCCAGGGTCTGGCCGTCCACAGTGCAGGTGATGGTGGTGTTGCCCCGGCCCACGGCGGTGACGGTGCCGTCGCCGGAGATGGTGGCCACCGAGGTATCCCCGATGTGCCAGGTGGGGTTGGAGGAGGTGCCGGAGACCCGCATTTGGAAGGTCTCCCCCCGGCTCATCAGGGTAAAGTCGGTGCGGTTGAGACTCAGGGCGCCGGTGCTGGCGCTGGAGTCAGAGGAGCTGGAAGCACCGGAGAAGCTGCACCGGACGGTGCAGGTCTGGGTGGTGCCGTCCCCCATGGTGGCGGTGATGACGGCGCTGCCGTTCTTGGTGCCCCGGGAGACCAGGCCGGAGCTGTCCACGGTGGCCACCTCTGGGTCGCTGCTGCTCCAGGTGATGGTGCCGGTGGTCCCGTCGGGCTGGAAGGTGACCACCAGCTGCACCGGGTCGGGGTAGCTGTCGTTCATGGTGAAGTCCTCCCGGTTCAGCGTGAAGCCGGTGGCCGTCTGATCGGCGGGGACGGTGGGGGCGGAGGTGTCGGAGGTCTCCGGCGGGACGGTGTCCTCCGGGGCGGCGCTGTCCGTGGGCGAGGTGGTCTCCTCTACGGGCTGGGTGGTCACCACGTCGGTGCTCACCGGCGGTTCGTTCATCTCCCCCCGATTGACCAGGGGAACGATCTGCGTGACCACGATCCAGATGGCGGCGGCGATGATGGCCAGAGGGATCACGGTGCCCGCGATGCGCAGCGGAGTCCACGGAGCTCCCCGGTGGGAATGGGAACCAGCCAGGCGGCGTCCGCCCCGGCCGCCATGGCTCTCGCCCTCGCCGGGCTCCTCAGGGTGCTCGCCGGATCGAAGCCGCTCCTCCTCCGCCTTTTCATCACAAAATGGACAGCGCTTATAGGTTACGGAATAGTCCTCGCCGCAGTTTGGGCAGCGGATGAGGGCGGATCGGGTCCCTGAGGTACGCTTGTTGGCCATGTGAGATCCCCCTTGGTCGTTCTTTGGTCTGGTGCATGTATATAGTACATGGTTCGAGGGAAATCGTCAACCTCACTGCAAAAGAAATAATGGATTGTTTACAATTTTATGTAGACCGTCTTGCTTGACCCACTCCCTGGGATACCATATAATAATGTCTGCTGAATAAACCGCAAAGCGGTTTATTTCCGCGGCGGTAGCCGCGCAAAACGGCGGAAGAAAGGATGTGGCGGGGCATGGAAGCCATGACGACCCAGGCCATGCACAAGCAGTACAGCGAGGGGGTAACGGCCTTCCGGCAGCACATCGCCAACCCGGCCATGCGTCAGATGTTCAACGCCGGGGCGGACGAGTTTTTCCGCCGGTGCGCCCTGGGCGTCTGGCAGGCCGACGGGGAGAGCGTCACCCCCCGGCACGTGGAGTGGTATAACGCCATTTACTGCAAGGGCAATCCGGTGCCCTCCGCCCTCTTTTGGGAGCTGAGCACGGCGGTGGGCGAGTGGTCCGGCTTTCAGGTCCCGGCCTTTTTTCAAAAGATGCTGGATTATGATAAGGCCTACCGGCAGAACACGGCCCGGCGGTTTGTGGACCTGGTGACGCTGATGCTCCTCCTCTTCGCCGCCGTGGACGGAGCGGTGAGCGACCGGGAGGCCGGCTTTGCAAACGCCTGTGCCGACCAGCTCTCCGCCCTCTGCGACCGGGCGGGGCTGCCGGAGGAGCGCCCCAGGGCCGACGCCGGGGACTTTGTGACCCGCCGGGAGAGCGCCCCCGCGCCCGCTTCCTCCGCTGCCGCCGCCGGACCCCAGACACAGACGGAGCCGCCTGAAAAGCTGGAGGATCTCTTGGCCGAGCTGGACGGGCTGTGCGGGCTGGAGAAGGTGAAGCGGGACGTAAAAAGCCTCATCAATCTGGTCAAGGTCCGCAAGCTCCGGGAGGCCCAGCAGCTCCCCGTGCCCCCCATGTCCCTCCACCTGGTCTTTATGGGCAACCCGGGCACCGGCAAGACCACGGTGGCCCGGCTCCTGGCCCGGATCTATCACGCCATCGGCGTCCTCACCAAGGGCCAGCTGGTGGAGGTGGACCGCTCCGGCCTGGTGGCCGGCTTCGTGGGTCAGACCGCCATCAAGACCAGCGAGGTCATCCAGAAGGCCCTGGGCGGAGTGCTGTTCATCGACGAGGCCTACGCCCTCTCCAGTCACGACAACGCCAACGACTTTGGCCGGGAGGCCATCGAGACGCTGCTGAAGGCCATGGAGGACCACCGCTCCGACCTCATCGTCATCGTGGCCGGCTACACCGCCCTTATGGGTGATTTCATCCACGCCAACCCCGGCCTGGAGAGCCGCTTCAACAAGTACTTCTATTTTGAGGATTACACCGGAGAACAGTTGTTCTCCATTTTTCAGTCTATGTGTGAAAAAAATGGGTACACTCTGAGTGAGCAGGGCAAGGAATTCTGCGCTTCGTATTTCGAGTCCCTCTACCGACAGCGGGATGAGAACTTCGGCAATGCCCGGGACGTGCGGAACACCTTCGAGCGGGCCGTGGCCCGTCAGGCCGATCGGGTGGCCGGTCTGGAGGCCCCCACGCGTACGCAGCTCATGGAGCTGACCCCGGAGGACCTGCGGGAAACGCCGGAAGAGAGCGGGCTCTGACGGCCCTCGCCGGCGTCCGGCCTTTTCACTGAAAAGTGCGCTGCCCTCTTTGTGCCAGAGGGCAGCAAAACTTTTTCAAAAAAATTTTTAAAACCCCTTTACAAATCTCCAGTAAGATGGTATAGTAATGGCAGTTCAAAAAGTAGTAATAATTCCTATTAGCGAATAATAAAAATATGAACATGGAGGTAAACATCATGAAGAAGTTTGTCTGCACCGTCTGCGGTTATATCCACGAGGGCGACGCCGCCCCTGAGAAGTGCCCCCTCTGCGGCGCCCCCGCTGAGAAGTTCAAGGAGCAGGCCGGCGAGCGGACCTGGGCCGCCGAGCATGTGGTGGGCGTGGCCCAGGGCGCTCCCGAGGAGATCATCCAGGGCCTGCGGGAGAACTTCGCCGGCGAGTGCTCCGAGGTGGGCATGTACCTGGCCATGGCCCGTGTGGCTCACCGTGAGGGCTACCCCGAGATCGGCCTGTACTGGGAGAAGGCCGCCTATGAGGAGGCCGAGCACGCCGCCAAGTTCGCCGAGCTCCTGGGCGAGGTGGTGACCGACTCCACCAAGAAGAACCTGGAGATGCGCGTGGACGCCGAGAACGGCGCCACCATGGGTAAGTTCGAGCTGGCCAAGAAGGCCAAGGAGCTGAACCTGGACGCCATCCACGACACCGTGCACGAGATGGCCCGCGACGAGGCCCGGCACGGCAAGGCTTTCGAGGGCCTGCTGAAGCGCTACTTCGGCTGATTCCGCGCAGAGAAGGAGTATCGCAATGGACAAGTATGTCTGCCCCTGCGGCTACGTCTATGACCCCGCGGCAGGCGATCCCGACCATGGCGTGGTTCCCGGCACCCCTTGGGAGCAGGTGCCCGAAGACTGGGAGTGCCCCATCTGCGGCATGGGCAAGGACGTGTTTGAAAAGGAATAAGCAACCCCCGGGCGGAGCGCAGGCTCCGCCCGCTTTTTATGCCGATGGGAGAATAGACGGAGAGGACGGTACTGCCTGTACCGTCCTCTCAGGCTGTCGAAAAACCCGGCTTATGCGTCAAGCATACGCCGGGTTTGGGTCATGTAGCGGCCAAAGAAGGAGTATGCAGAGAGAGGCAAGGCTCTCCTGGCACAGCCACCTGGCCAGTTTTTTGAGAT
>DXDV01000303.1 GCA_019115345.1 Candidatus Intestinimonas stercorigallinarum
GACGTCGTCCTCGCAAAGTCCGCACCGCTCAAAACGCCCTGGCGGGCATTTCTCGCTCCGCTCCCTTGCTCGTCCTCCCCCCACGCGACCCGCTTCGCTGGGCTCGCGTGGGGCCCCTGATTTGCGCGCCCGTCACAGCTCCCCCTGGACGGGGGAGCTGTCCGGCTCTGCCGGACTGAGGGGGGTGAACAGAGGGGAGGGGACTCTGCGCGGACGAGAGAGACGGTATGACGGAGAGAGGTCCTGGGAAAAAGCAAAGGCGGGCCTCCGGGGAAGCTCCCCCGGAGGCCCGTATCCTAAGTCGTCAGTTGTTCTCAGTAAAACCAGGGGGAGAAGCCGCCAAAGGGCCAGAAGTAACCCTCCGTCCCCTGCTCCGACTGCTGGCTCTGCTGTTCCTCCTCCAGCTGGGCCTGGGCCTCCTCCTGGGCGGCCCGGCGCTCCGGGGTGTCCTCGTCAAAGGTGAGGGTGAGCTCCAGCATCTCCCCGTCCCGCTCCACCGTCAGAGTGACGGTGTCCCCGGCCTTGTAGGCCTTCTTGGCCTCCACCAGCTCGGCGGAGGAGATCACCGTCTCGCCGTCGATGGCGGTGATGATGTCCCCCTTCTCCAGCCCCGCCTTGGCGGCGCAGGAGTTCTCGTCCACGATCTCCACCAGGGCCCCCTGGCTCATGCCGTAGCGCTCGGACACGCTCTCGGGCACGGTGCTCACCGTGATCCCCATATAGGCCTTGCCGGTGACATAGCCGTTCTCCATGATGTCGGTGACCATGTCCTTGATGTCGTTGATGGGGATGGCGAAGCCCAGGCCCTCGATGGTGGCGCTGCTGGAGCTGGAGCTGGACAGCTTGGCGGTGGTGATGCCGATGACCTGGCCGTACATGTCAAAGAGGGGGCCGCCGGAGTTGCCGGAGTTGATGGCGGTGTCGGTCTGGATCATGTTCATGACCTCGCCGTTTTCCATGGTGATGCTCCGGTCCTTGGCGGAGACGATGCCGGAGGTCATGGAGTAGGTCAGCTCGCCCAGGGGGTTGCCGATGGCCACCACCTGCTCGCCCACCTCCACGTTGTCGGAGTCGCCGATGATGACGGGGGTGAGGCCGGTGGCCTCGATCTTCAGCACGGCGATGTCGTTTTCCGACTCGCCGCCCACCAGCTCGGCGTCATAGGTGGAGCCGTCCACAAAGGAGACCTGGATGCTGTCGGCGTCCTCGATGACGTGGTAGTTGGTGAGGATGTAGCCGTCGCTGGTGATGACGAAGCCGGAGCCCGCCGCCGCCTGGGACACAGGCTGCCCCCAGCCGTTGGTGGTGACGATCTCAGTGGTGATGCCCACGGTGGAGCCCACAAAGGTGGCGTAGATCTCGGGGGCGGTGAGGAGCTCCCTGCCGGTGACGTTGGAGACCTCTACCACCGTGGCGGGCCGGGTGCCCTCCAGGAGGGTGGTGCGGTCGGCGGAAAAGGCCCCCGTGGCCGCCGCCACGCCGGCGCCCCCGGCGATGCCGCCCACCAGGGCGCACGCCAGACACAGGGCGGCCAGCCGGAGCCCGCTCTTCTTCTTTTTCCTTCTGGGCGGCTCGCCGCCCTCGCCCACCGGCCGTCCGGTGGTCTCGATGGGGTCGCTCCAGGGGTCCTGGGGAAAACCGTTGTCGCTGTTATAATACATGAAACGTCGCTCCTTCAAAAGCTCTTGCGCTTCTTTCTTTGTTCGTGCTCTATTCTAAGGGACAAATATGACGATTTCATGAAGAATCCCGAAATGATTTTTGAACGGAACAAAAACGATTTCCGAACAGGTCCTCACGCCTCCGGCTCCCGGCGGAGGAAGGCGGCGGTGTCCCGGACGGCCAGGCCCAGATCGGCCACCAGCCCGTCGAAGATGCCGGTGCGGCAGATGTTGATGGCCACCAGGCAGAGGATGGGCCCCAGGATCATCCCCAGCACCCCCGCCAGGCGCATGCCCACGTACATGCTCACCAGGGAGAGGATGGGGGAGAGGCCGGTCTGGCTGCCCACCGCCTTGGGCTCGGCCACCCGGCGAAAGACGCACACCACGCCCCACACCACCAGGAGACCCACAGCGTGGCCCCAGTTGCCGGTGAGCAGGTCGATGGCGGCCCAGGGGATCATAATGGTGCCCGAGCCGATGATGGGGATGAAGTCCAGCACCGCCAGGATCAGGGCCAGCAGCACGGCGTAGGGCTGCCGGATGAGGAGGAAGCCCGCCAGCAAAATAGCGAACACCCCCACCGAGATGATGACCTCCGCCCGGACGTAGCCGCCGAAGGCCCCCAGGGCGGTGTGCTTGATGTGGCCGAAGAAGCGCCGGACCTCTTCGGGCATCCGGCTGGTGAGGAGATAGCGGTAGCGGGGGTAGTCGGCGGTGAGGAAGTAGGTCCCCATGAGGAACACGATGAAGGCCACCGCAAAGGCCGGAAGCCCCATGGCGAAGTTGCCCGCCCAGGTCCCCAGCACCGGCATGACGCCGCTCACCCAGTCGCTCAGGGCCGCCCACAGCCGGTCCAGCAGATCGTTGAAGAAGTCGGACACCTCCACGGGGAGGTAGGTCAGCAGCCGGTCCAGCCACAGTCCCACGGCCTCCACCCCCTCCTGGAAGGAGTTCCAGGCCCCCTCCCAGTTGTTGAGCAGGGCGCTCACCTCGCTGAAGAGGCTGTATCCCAGGGCGAAGAGGAGCCCGCCCGCGGCGGCGAAGCCCAGCAGGATGAGGAGGAGGGAGAGCACCCCCCTGGGCAGGCCCAGCCGCCGCTGGAGGACCTTCACCAGGGGGTTGAGGAGCCAGGCCGCCACCAGGGCCAGCACAAATGGCATGAATAGACTCAAAAGGGGAGGGAGCAGATACCGCAGGGCCAGCACCAGGGCCACCGCCAGGCCCAGCCGGATACCCAGCCGTACCCACAGCCTGCCCCGTTCCCGCCAGGATAATTCTCCCCGCTCCATACGCGGCACATCCTTTCTTTTCCGGGCCGCCGCGCCCGGCGGCGGGACCCGTTTCAAGCCCATTATATCAGCTCCGGTCCGCAACATATCACGAAACTGTAAATCTTTCCACAGCCCGCGTCCATCGCGCCGCCCCATCCGTCTGTCCCTCGAACAAAAGTTTGCACAATTTCCACAGGGTTTTCCACAGGAAACATTTGGATGTTCTGTGCCGGGGCGTCCCTCTTTGCGCCCTGCCGGGCGCAGGGGGAAGGCAGATCTCCTCTGCCCGCATATCATGTATCAGAAGGAGGGATCGCCTTGACAGAGCGTTATCCGTTTGAAAATACGCCCCTGCCGTACCCGTACGACGCGCTGGAGCCCTATATAGATGAAAAGACCATGCACCTGCACCATGACAGACACCTGAAAGCCTATATAGACAACCTGAACGGCATCCTGAAAAAGTATCCCCAGCTCCAGACGTTGACCCTTGAGCAGCTCATTTCGGCCGCCGGGCAAAGAACGGGGAAGGACTGGACGGCAATTGTCCGCAATGCCGGCGGAGTGTATAACCACCGGTTCTTTTTCAGCGGCATGTGTCCGGAGGGGAAAAAAGCGCCCGAGGGGGCCTTGGCCGCGGCCATCGAACGCGGGTTTGGCTCCCTGGACGGGTTTCGGGAGAAGTTTGCGGAAGCGGCCCTGTCCGTGTTCGGCTCGGGATATGCCTGGCTGGTCAGCGGCAGAAGGGGGCTCTGCCTTGTGACCACCGCCAATCAGGAAACCCCGGCAGGCGCCGGAACGCCGCTGCTCAATTTGGATGTGTGGGAGCACGCCTATTATTTGAAACATTATAATAAGAGAGCGGACTATATCGGCGACTGGTGGAACGTGGTGGACTGGGACGCGGCGGAGCGGAAATACGATCGCGGCCGCGCCCGGCCGAGAGGTGGATCGAGCTCGTCTCATGGCTCCCGTCTCCCCTGAATGCGAGAGCAGGCGGCAAAAGACATATTTTTCTCCTTTTGGTCCACACTACGCTCAAAGCGGTCAATGGGGAGAAGGATATGGGATCACTGTGGGAGCAAACCTGGGAGAAGCCGAACTTTCCGGCCCAGGACGGAGATCTGAGCACCGATGTGCTCATCATCGGCGGCGGGATGGCGGGTATTCTGTGCGCCTACCGGCTGCACTGTGCCGGCGTGCCCTATGTGCTGGCGGAAGCCGAGACGATCTGCGGCGGCATCACGAAAAACACCACCGCCAAGCTCACCAGCCAGCACGGGCTCATCTATGACAAGCTGATCTCCAGGTTTGGCATCCAGCGGGCGAAGCAATATCTCGCCGCCAACCAGGCGGCGCTGCAAGCATACCGAACATTGTGCCGGGACATGGACTGCGGCTTTGAGGAGAAGGCGGCCTATGTCTATGCTCTGGATGACCGGCGAAAGCTCCAGCGGGAGGTGAACGCCCTGGAAAAACTGGGGGTTCCCGCCGAATTTACCGATGAGCTCCCCCTCCCCTTTCCCGTTGCCGGCGCGGTCAAATTCCCGAATCAGGCGCAGTTCCACCCGCTGAAATTCGTCTCCGGCCTTGCAAAGGGCCTGCGCATCTATGAGCACACGAGGGTGCGCGAGCTCATCGGCACCACGGCTGTGACAAATCACGGCCGGATCCGCGCCAAGAAGGTCATTGTTGCCACCCACTTTCCCTTTCTCAACAAGCACGGCAGCTATTTCCTCAAGCTGTATCAGCACCGCTCCTATGTCATCGCCCTGCAAGGCGCGCCGGACGTGGACGGCATGTATGTGGATGCGTCGCGGACGGGCCTGTCCTTTCGGAATTGCCAAAACCTGCTGCTCCTGGGGGGCGGCGGCCACCGCACCGGGAAAAAGGGGGGCGGCTGGCGGGAGCTGCGGGACTTTGCCCGGCGGCATTATCCCCAGGCGGAGGAACAATACCGCTGGGCCGCCCAGGACTGCATGAGCCTGGACGGGGTCCCGTATATCGGGCCCTATTCCGCCTCGACGCCAGATCTGTATGTGGCCGCCGGCTTCAACAAGTGGGGCATGACCTCCTCCATGGTGTCCGCCATGCTCCTCAGCGACCTTGTGCAGGGGAAGAACAGCCCCTATGGGGAGGTATTCTCCCCCTCCCGTTCCATCCTGCGCCCCCAGCTGGCCGTCAACGGGTTTGAGGCTGTGGTCAACCTGCTGACGCCCACCGCCAAACGCTGTCCCCATCTGGGCTGCGCGCTGAAGTGGAACCCTGTGGAACACACCTGGGACTGCCCCTGTCACGGCTCCCGTTTCACCGAGGACGGGAAACGGCTCGACGGCCCGGCAACGGGCGATCTGAAAGGCTGAGGTGAGGATTTGAGCAATCATCTGAAACATGAGACCAGCCCGTACCTGCTCCAGCACGCCGAAAACCCGGTGGACTGGTATCCCTGGGGCCAGGAGGCCTTTT
>DXDV01000304.1 GCA_019115345.1 Candidatus Intestinimonas stercorigallinarum
AACCTCCTGGTGATTGTTGTTGCAGTTGACCGACCGCAACTTCCATTCTACCAGAAGGTTTTTTCACTATGTAATTCTTTTTACTCTCCCCAGCATAGCTGGGGGTTGTCGTTGCGCTAAAGCGGCAACAACGCAAAAACGTCCCAGCCCGTACACGGGCCGGGACGTTTTTTGTTGTTCAAAAGGGGCGCCCCGCCTTCATCGGGTGAGCCGCACGGCCCGCTGATACTTGGACTCCGAAGCCGGCCGCAGCTCGGGAAGGCGCAGGGCGGCCACCACCCGCTCCAGGTCCGCCCGGGTGCCGGAGAGCCGCTCGATCTCCACCTGCCGCTCCCGCTGCTCCCGCCGGGTGACCGGGTCCCGGTAGCACACGTCGTCAAAGGCCAGCTCAAAGCGCCCGCCCGCCGGACGGGACACCAGATAGGTCCGGCGGTGGTTGACCACCACCGCGGCGGGCTCCAGGGACTCCAGATCCACCTCCGGCAGAAGGGTCCTGAGAAAGGTCATGGGGTCGGCCTCCGGGCCCAGGACCAGCTCCTCCTCCCGCCGGAGGAAGGTCCCCCCCTGGCTGAGGAGCATGGACTTCACCGACAGGAGGTTCTTTTCCCCCTTCTCCCGGAGACGCAGAGCGCCGCCCCCCTGGAGGATGCTCCTCTGGGGGGTGTCGAAGTAGGTGTCCCGCTGGGGCTTCTCCTCCAGGAGGTCCACCCGATAGCCCGCCCGGCTCAGCTGGGAGAGCAGCCGAGGCTGCACCGTCCAGGGCCGGGGAGAGATCACCAAATATTTTTGTTCCAGCTCGGCCCCCATGCCCTCACCTCGTCAGAAAGGCGGCCACCGCCACGTTGTACTCCGGCAGGCCCTCTTTGGCCCACAGCAGCTCCAAGCCCAGCTGCTCCCAGGCGATGGCGGTGAGGTCGAAGCCGAAGGCGGAGAAGGAGTACCGCAGCCGCTCCGGCCGGCGGCAGATCCGGCCGATGACGCGGCTGCACTTCTCACACTGCTCGCAGCGCCCCGCCGCCACGGTATAGGAGCCGGGGACCGACTGCTCCAGGTTGAGCAGGACCTCCAGCAGGGCCTTTTTCACCACGCCGTAGCTCTCGCTGCGGACCTGGTCGGCGGCCTGGGCCGAGGCCAGGGCCCGCTCCCGCTGGACCCTGTCGTAGATGACCTTCACGCCCACCAGATAGACCGTGCGGTAATCCCCCAGCAGCTCCTCCGCCGGCAGCACTCCCGGCGGACAGGACCAGTTCATGTTGTAGTCGGGACAGTGGAGACAGCTGTCCCGAAACAGGTCTGGGAAGCAATAGCTGGAAAGCCACTCCCGCACCGGCAGGGCCTTCACTCTGACCTCCGTGGTATGCATGTCCTCCCGCCTTTCCGCCGCTCCCGCGCAGGCGGGAACATCTTTGGTTCCATGATAGCATTTCCCGCCCCGCTTGGCAAGAGGAACAAGTTCGGAGTACCCAAGACGCCCGGAATGTGGTAAACTGTTCAAAAAGCATCGTTTGGAGGCGAGCGCATGGGCAGATACATCCTGGCCCTGGACCAGGGCACCACCAGCTCCCGGGCCATCTTATTCGGCGTGGACCAGACCATCGCGGGGGTGGCCCAGAAGGAATTCCCCCAGCTCTATCCCCGGGAGGGCTGGGTGGAGCACGATCCCATGGAGATCTGGTCCTCCCAGTACGCCGTCATGATGGAGGTCCTGGCCAAGACCGGCGTCTCCCCGGCGGAGGTGGCCGCCATCGGCATCACCAACCAGCGGGAGACCACCATCCTCTGGGACAGGGCCACCGGACGGCCCATCCACAACGCCATCGTCTGGCAGTGCCGCCGCACCGCCCCCCTGGTGGACCGGCTGCTCTCCGACGGCCTGGGGGACCACATCCGAAGCACCACCGGCCTGGTGCCCGACGCCTACTTCTCCGCCACCAAGATCCGCTGGCTCCTGGACCAGGTGGAGGGGGCCCAGGAGAAGGCGGAACGGGGGGAGATCCTCTTCGGCACCGTGGATACCTGGCTCCTCTGGAAGCTCACCGGCGGGGCGGTCCACGTCACCGACGTGACCAACGCCTCCCGGACCATGCTCTACGACATCCGCCGCCTGGACTGGGACGACGCCCTCCTGAAGGCCCTGAACATCCCCCGGGCCATGCTGCCGGAGGTCCGCTCCTCCAGCGAGGTCTACGGCTATGCCCGGCTGGGGGAGGCCGAGGTGCCCATCGCCGGCATCGCCGGCGACCAGCAGGCCGCCCTCTTCGGCCAGACCTGCTTTTCCCCTGGGGAGGCCAAAAACACCTACGGCACCGGCTGCTTCCTCCTCATGAACACCGGCGAGACCCCCTGCGTGAGCAGCAACGGCCTCATCACCACCATCGCCGTGGGCCTGGGGGGGAAGGTCCAGTACGCCCTGGAGGGCTCCGTCTTTGTGGGGGGCGCCGTCATCCAGTGGCTCCGGGACGAGCTGTGCTTCCTCACCGAGAGCCGGGACGCCGAGTACTACGCCCAGAAGGTGGCCGATACCGGCGGGGTCTACCTGGTGCCCGCCTTCACCGGCCTGGGGGCGCCCTACTGGGACATGTACGCCCGGGGCTGCCTCATGGGCATCACCCGGGGCACCCGCCGGGAGCACATCATCCGCGCGGCCCAGGAGTCCATCGCCTACCAGGTCCGGGACCTGGCCGCCGCCATGGAAAAGGACACCGGCGTCCCCCTCCAGGCCCTCCGGGCCGACGGCGGGGCCAGCCGGGACGGCTTTTTGATGCAGTTCCAGGCCGACATCCTGGGCCGCGACGTGGTCCGTCCCGTCATCCGGGAGACCACCGCCCTGGGGGCCGCCTATCTGGCCGGGCTGGCGGTGGGCGTCTGGCGGGACCGGGAGGAGATCCGGGGCCTTTGGAAAAAGGACGTGACCTTCACGCCCGACATGGCCCCCGACCGCCGGGAGCGGCTCCTGAAGGGCTGGCACCGGGCGGTGAAACGCAGCCTGGACTGGGCCAGAGAGGATGAGGCGTAACGGCGGGCGCTCCCCCTCTCCCCTCTTTCAGGCCGCCCTGGACGCCGTCTCCGGCTCCCCGGCCAGCGCCCGGACGCGGAAGTCGGCGGGATCGGGGTGCAGTCGGAGGAGCTCCATCACGGCGCACACCTTGTCCACACAGCTCACCGCCAAAGACTCCAGACAGCGGTAGGGCCGCAGCGTCAGCGGCCACATGTGCTTGAGGATGATATCCTCCTCCTTCTCGGTCAGGGCAAAGAAGCGGCGGGCGTTCTCCAGGGCCACCTTCGGGTGCTCGGTGCCGTGCCACTTCCCGCTGGGCGGGCGCTGACAGGTCCAGTCGTAGAGATAGAGGTCGTGGAGCAGTCCGCCCCGGGCGGCGGCCCTTGCGTCCAGACCCAGCCGCCGGCAGACCCGCCAGCTCCAGTAGGACACCAGGACGCTGTGGTGGAGACAGCTGAAGCCCGGCGCGTGCTGCGGCAGACGCTCCATGGCCCGGACCGCCGGATGCGCCAGCAGGTCGGCCACCTCCGCCTCATAGCGTTTCCAATGTAAAAATGCCCACATCAGTCGGCTCACTCCTTTCTTTTCTCCAGCATACCCCTCCTTTCTTGCGTCCGGCCTCTGTCTCCTCTTAAGATTTTCTTAGGAGAAGCGGAAAAGTTGGAAAACATGGATTAGCACTCTCAATGCTCTAGTGCTAATGTTTACAATTTAGACACATTTTCTTGTATAATTGTTCATAGACTAGGCTTATACTATGCTCAGAAATTAAGAGAAGGGGTTGCTTCCCAAGAGATAAAACCCCGGAAAGAGGCT
>DXDV01000305.1 GCA_019115345.1 Candidatus Intestinimonas stercorigallinarum
CGCCGTCGCAAGCTGCGCATCCCTCATCCTGCCGCAAGCGGCAGGCTTCGTCCGCTCCGCTGCTCCGGCTCTCCCAGCGAAAGGCGTTCCGCCTTCCGCTGGGTCCCCCATTCCGCTGCGCTGGGCTCGCGCGGGGCCCCTGATTTGCGCGCCAAACCACGCCGCGACGTCCACCGCCCAGGCGGCGGGGAGGTAGAAGCACAGCCTCTCCCTGTTCCGCCCGCACAGGCCGTAACGGCCGTGGCCGGTCCCCCATGGGGGCGGAAAGACGCAGGCCGCCCGCCGGACACCCCACAGCGCACCAATTCTAAAAAGCCCCTTTTTCTTTGGATTTCAAAAACCGTTTCTTTTTCCGGCAGGGAAAAAGAAATGGGTTTTGAGACCGTCTCCCCCGTATCTATGCCCTAAGAGACTCCCTCAGTCACCTTCGGTGACAGCTCCCTCAGAGAGGGAGCCAGATGCTTCGGCCTTACGGCCTCAGAATGACAGAGGGAAACGCGGCACCGGACCGGGCGGCCAAAGGCCGCCCCTACCCCATCCTTGCGGCGAATTCTTTGTAGGGGCGGCCTGCGGCCGCCCGCCGTGGCAATGCGGGACCACATCTTTGTGGGGTGCGACATCGTCCTCGCAAAGGGCGCGCCGGGGTCGTCGCGCCCCACACACAGAAGAACCGCGCCCCATCCCCGTCATTCTGAGGCCGCAGGCCGAAGAATCCGTATCCCTCGTCCTTGGGCTCCCTCTCCGAGGGAGCTGCCGCCGCAGGCGGCTGAGGGAGTAATCCTGTCACGCACAAAGACGGGGGTTACGGATTCTTCGCTCCGCTCAGAATGACACGACGCATCCCAACCGCCCCGAAAGGAGGTCTCCATGGAACATCGACCCAAGCTGCTGGTGATCTGCGGCCCCACGGCGTCGGGCAAGACGGCCCTTGGGGTGGCCCTGGCCCAGGCCATAGGCGGGGAGGTGGTCTCCGCCGACTCCATGCAGATCTACCGCCGGATGGACATCGGCACCGCCAAGCCCACGGCGGCCGAGATGGGCGGGGTCCCCCACCACATGCTGGACGTGGCCGACCCCGCCGAGGACTACTCGGTGGCCCGGTACGTCCACGACGCCGACGCCTGTGTCCGGGACATCCTCTCCCGGGGGAAGCGCCCCGTCGTGGTGGGGGGCACCGGGCTCTACATCGACAACCTCATCGCCGGCCGGGACTTCGCCCCCTTCACCGGGGCCTGGCGGGAGAAGCTCCAGGCCCGGGCCAGGGAGGAGGGCCTGCCCGCCCTCCACGCCGAGCTGCGCCGGGTGGACCCCGACCGGGCGGAAAAACTCCACCCCAACGACGAAAAGCGCATCCTCCGGGCCCTGGAGGTGTGGTACGAGACGGGGGAGACCATCACCGCCCACGACCAGCGGACCCGGAGCCTCCCACCCAGGTACGACGCCCTGCGGGTGTGTCTCAATTTCTCCCGGCGGGAGGACCTGTGGGCGCGCATCGACCGCCGGGTGGACCAGATGATGGCCGACGGCCTGGAGGAGGAGGTCAGAGCCCTCCTCGCCTCCGGCGTCCCCCCCGCCGCCACCGCCATGCAGGCCATCGGCTACAAGGAGTTCGCCGCCGCCCTCCGGGGGGAGGAGACCATGGACCAGGCCGTGGACCAGGTCAAGCTCCGCTCCCGGCAGTACGCCAAGCGGCAGCTCACCTGGTTCCGCCGGACCCCCGGCCTCCGGTGGGTCGTCTGGGAAAAAACACCGGACCTGTCCGAGGGGCGACAGAAAGTGACAGCATATATGGAAGAATTTGGTTTATGATGGGTGCATTCCAACAGAAAGAGGAGTGTACATACCATGCAGACCAGATTCAACCTTCAGGACACCTTTCTCACCAGGGCCCGGCGGAACCGGCTGGGGGTGACCCTCTTCCTTATGAACGGCTACCAGCTCCGGGGGGTCATCACCGGCTTCGACTCCTTCGTGGTGGTCCTCATGACCGAGGGCAAGCAGCAGATCATCTACAAGCACGCCATCTCCACCATCGTCCCCGAGCGGCCGGTGGAGCTGGAGCCCGGCGGCGACCAGGGGAGCTGACCCTTCCCCGGCCGGGCCGGTCCGACACAGAAAAAGAGGAACGCGAATATGAAACAGGGCACCCTTTTCACCCGCATCATGATGACCGGCATGTTTCTCATGGTGTGCGCCTATCTCATCTTCTCCGCCCTGCGGAGCCTGGATGACCGGACCTACACCGTGACCACCTACACCCACACCGTGGACGACGCCGCCGAGACCACCGGACTGCTCATCCGGGCGGAGACGGTGGTGACGGGAGGGACCGCCGCCATCGTGGACGTCCTCCCCGACCAGGGGGAAAAGGTCCGCGCCGGCTCGGTGGTGGCCTATCTCTACCAGGACGAGAGCGCCCTGGACCGCCGCCGGCAGCTGCGCACCCTCCTGCTGGAGGAGGAGCAGCTCATGTACGCCCTCCAGGGGGAGACGGGGACGGACGCCGAGCGGCTGGACCAGAGCATCGTGGACGCCATGCTGGGGCTCCGGTCCTCCGCCGCCTACGGCGACCTCACCGGCCTGGAGGAGCAGGCCCTCTCCTTCAAGAGCCTGGTCATCCGCCAGGGCTACGACGGCGACACCGGCGTGGAGGAGCTCACCGCCGCCATCAGCGCCCTGGAGGGGGAGATCGAGAGCCTGCAAAGCGCCGCCGCCCAGGACACCGCCTACGTCACCGCCCCCTGCTCCGGCACCTTCTCCGCCATGGCCGACGGCTATGAGACCCTCCTTTTCCCCGACATGCTGGAGAGCCTCACCGCCGACTCCCTCCGGCAGCTCATGGAGCAGGACACCGCCGCCCCCGACGGGGCGGTGGGCAAGCTCATCACCAGCTCCAGGTGGTATTTCGCCGCCACCGTCCCCGAGGCGGTGGCCCAGCGGCTGGCGGAGGGGGGCTCGGTGACGGTGCGCTTCTCCCGGGACTGGTCGGGGGAGGTCTCCATGCAGGTGGAGCGGGTGGACGAGCCCTCCGGCGGCGTGAGCCTGGTGGTCCTCTCCTCCACCCGGAGCCTGGCCGACACCAGCATGCTCCGCAAGCAGACGGTGGACATCATCTTCGACAGCGTCACCGGCATCCGGGTGCCCAAGAAGGCGGTGCGCACCGAGGTCACGGAGGACGGGGAGCAGGTCATCGGGGTCTACGTCCTCACCGCCGCCCAGGCCGAGTTCAAGCCGGTGGAGATCCTGGTGGACGACGGGGACTACTACCTGGTGGAGGCCCTGCTGCCCGACGTGCCCACCGACAACCAGCTCAAGACCGCCCTGCGGGCGGGAGACCAGGTCATCGTCTCCTCGGATACCCTCTATGATGGGAAGGTCATGGACGTCTAGGGCCCTGTTTGAAGCTGCTCCACAGGTCCAAACAGGGCATACAGAGAGAAAGGGAGGGATTTTACCCATGTTACTGGAGGAAAGGATCGCCCAGGCCAGGGCCAACATCGCCCGGGCCGCCGCCGAGGCGGGCCGGGACCCGGGGGAGATCACCCTGGCGGCCGCCACCAAGGTCCAGACCTCGGAGACCATCCGGGCGGCCATCGCCGCCGGGATCACCGTCTGCGGGGAGAACCGGGTCCAGGAGCTCACCGCCCATCTGGAGGACTACGCCTACGACGGGGCCAGGGTCCACTTCATCGGCCACTTGCAGACCAACAAGGTCCGCTTCGTGGTGGGCCGGGTGGACCTCATCGAGTCGGTGGACTCCCCCCGGCTGCTGGAGGCCGTCCAGCGGCAGGCCGAGAAGCTCAACCTGGTCCAGGACATCCTGCTGGAGGTCAACATCGGCCGGGAGGAGAGCAAGGGGGGCTGCCTCCCCGAGGACCTGCCCGCCCTGGCCCGGCAGGCCGCCGCGCTGTCCCACGTGCGGCTCCGGGGGCTCATGGCCATCCCGCCCGCCGCCGCCGCCCCGGGGGACAACCGGAGATTTTTTGCCGCCACCCGCCAGCTTTTTGTTGACATAAGAAGCCAAATAGGGGATAATGACACTGATATAGACTGCTTATCCATGGGAATGAGCGACGACTATGAGGACGCCGTCCGGGAGGGCGCCACGCTGGTGCGCCTGGGCACGGCCCTCTTTGGTCCCCGCCCCCCACGCGCCCCGGAAGGCTGAGGAAAGGATGTTGCCGCTATGGGAATCTTTGACGAGATCAAGCGTCTGGCCCGCCCCTATGAGGACGAGGAGGACGAGGAGGTGTACGACGACTTCGACGTGCCCGTCACCCGCTCCGAGCGCAAGGAGAAGGCCCGGGACCTCCGGGAGAGCACCGGACCCGTTTACAGCGCCGAGCCGGAGCAGCGCCGGAGCAACAAGGTGGTCAACATCCACACCACCACCCAGCTCCAGGTGGTGCTGGTGAAGCCCGACCGCTTTGAAAACGCCGCCGAGATCGCCGACCACCTGCGGGAAAAGCGCACCGTGGTCCTCAATCTGGAGCAGACCAACAAGGACATCGCCCGGCGGCTGCTGGACTTCCTCTCCGGCGTGGCCTACGCCAACGAGGGCAAGATCAAAAAGGTGGCGATCTCCACTTATATCATCACCCCCTACAACGTGGACATTCTGGGGGACCTGATCGACGAGCTGGAGAACAACGGGCTCTATTTTTAAGTCAGCGCGACTTTGAAAGAGAAATGAAAAGCGGGGGAGTGACCCATTATGCTGACGCCGCAGGAGGTCTCCGAGCACGCCTTTGCCAAGGCGGGCTTCGGCGGCTACAATATGGCCATGGTGGACGAGTTTCTGGACCAGCTCACCGAGGACTATACCACCCTCTACAAGGAGAACGCGGCCCTCAAGGGCAAGATGAAGGTGCTGGTGGAGAAGGTGGAGGAGTACCGCTCCACCGAGGACGCCATGCGCAAGACCCTCCTCACCGCCCAGCGGATGGCCGACGAGATGGTGAAGGAGGCCCAGGAGAGCAAGGCGGCCATGGTGCGCCAGGCCGAGGAGGAGACCCGGGAGCGGGTGAGCGCCCTGCGCCAGGAGGTGGAGGCGGAGCAGCTCCGGCTCACCGCCGCCCAGAACGCCACCGCCGCCTATGTCGCCAAGCTCAAGGAGCTCTACCAGCACGAGCTGGACTATCTGGGCAGTCTGAGCAAGCTGGCCCCCTCGCCCGCCGCGCCGGCGGAGGAGGCCGCCGGAGAGATCCAGGCGGCCATGGACCGCATCGCCCAGGAGACCCCCGATCCCGCCCAGCCGGAGGAGCCGGAGGAAGATGTTCCCGGGGAGGAGGAGCGCCCCGGCGGGCTGTACAGCGACCTCACCGCCACCCTCCAGCCCGAGCGAAAAGTCAACCCCGAGCGCCGGGCCGCCGAGATGGCTCAGGACGAGGAGGACGACGAGCCCACCAAACGCCTGAGCATCGACCTGGAGCACCTCCAGTTCGGCAAGGATTACGAGATCAAGTAGGCCCCCGGGAGCCTTGACACGGCGGACGCCGCGGGAACACGTCAGTACGACGTGTCCCCGCGGCGTTTTTTCCTTTGCGCGGCAAAAGCGGCCCACATTGCGGCGGGCGGCCACAGGCCGCCCCTACACCCGTCCCGTGCCATCCTCGTAGGGGCGGCC
>DXDV01000306.1 GCA_019115345.1 Candidatus Intestinimonas stercorigallinarum
GGAAAAAAGCCGGCGATTTCCGTCAGTTTCTCTATTGCTTTAAAGTGATAATACTGCTATAATGTCTCTCATATATCGGCCCCCGGCAGGCTGTCCCGCCGCGCCGTGGGCCTACTGCCATGTTTAGGGAGGCATCCGCCATGGATGAGATCAAGCTCCAGCGCACCCAGAATCCCGCCCCCAAGCCCGACCCCGACAGCCTGGGCTTCGGCAGGATTTTTTCCGACCACATGTTCCTGCTCAACTACGACAAGGGCCAGGGCTGGCACGACCCCCGCATCGTGCCCTACGCCCCCTTCACCCTGGACCCCTCCGCGATGGTGCTCCACTACGCCCAGGAGGTCTTTGAGGGCCTGAAGGCCTACCGCGCCCCCGACGGCGGCGTGCAGCTCTTCCGCCCCGTGGACAACGCCCGCCGGCTCAACGACTCCTGCGACCGGCTGTGCATCCCCCCCATTCCGGAGGAGGACTTCGTGGAGGCGGTGAAGGCCCTGGTGCGCGTGGACGCCGACTGGGTGCCCTCCGCCCCGGGCACCAGCCTCTATATCCGCCCCTTCATCATCGCCACCGACCCCAACCTGGGGGTCCACGCCTCTCACAGCTACCTCTTCTGCATCATCACCGGCCCGGTGGGAGCCTACTACGCCGAGGGCATCAACCCGGTGAAGATCTACGTGGAGTCCGACGACGTCCGGGCCGTGAAGGGCGGCACCGGCTACACCAAGTGCGGCGGCAACTACGCCGCCTCCATCCGGGCCGGCGAGCGGGCCGAGGAGCAGGGCTACGCCCAGGTGCTGTGGCTGGACGGCGTCCACCGCAAGTATATTGAGGAAGTGGGCTCCATGAACGTCATGTTCAAGCTCGACGGCAAGATCGTCACCCCCATGCTCACCGGCTCGGTGCTGCCCGGCATCACCCGCCGCTCCTGCCTGGAGCTGCTGCGGAGCTGGGGCTACGAGGTGGAGGAGCGGCTCATCACCGCCCAGGAGCTCTTCGACGCCGCCCAGGCCGGCAAGCTGGACGAGGCCTGGGGCACCGGCACCGCCGCCGTGGTCTCCCCCATCGGCGAGATGGGCTGGGGCGAGCGGCATGTGGTGGTCAACGGCGGCCAGATCGGCCCCGTCACCCAGAAGCTCTACGACACCCTCACCGGCATCCAGTGGGGGACTCAGCCCGATCCCCACGGCTGGGTGGTCAAGCTGTAAAAAGCCGCAAAAAGGCCGCGGACCCAGGTCCGCGGCCTTTTCCTGTCCGGAGATCATATTCCTTTTTGTGGGGCACACGCCAAGCCCGGCAGCACGGTATTCCCTGTGTGTGGGGCGCGGCTTCCCAGACGCGCCCCCGGTACCACGCCGCAGTCATCATCTTGCCCACCCTCATCCGTCATTTGCTTCGCAAATGCCACCTTCCCCCTTGAAAGGGGGAAGGTCTAGCGCCGGAGACGGGCCATGAGGAGCTCGTCGGCATACTGCCCATTCCGGACGCAGGACATCCGCTTGCGGCCTTCGGTCTCAAAGCCCAGCGTTTCATAGAGGCGGATGGCCCGCTGGTTGTCGGCAAAGACCTCCAGCTCCACCCGCACCAGCATGAGCCAGTTGTCGGCCAGGTCCAGAAGGGTCTTCAGGAGGGCGGTGCCCACCCCCATGTTCTGGTACTCCGTGTGGACGAAGAGCCCCACCGTGCCCACATGCCGCATCCGGGGGCTGGGGCACACCCGGAGGGTGGCCGCACCGATGAGGGTGCCGTCGGGCAGCACCGCCACGAAGCTGTGGTCGTCCGGGCCCATGGCCTGGAAGCCGTCGATGTTCCGCTGGACCCGCTCGGAGGGGAGACCCATGGTGTTTTCAAAGACGCCGGGCATCCGCCGCAGGACGTTGAAGCCCTCCATGTCCTCCAGCCGGGTGGGACGGATGGTGTATTCCATGTCTCTGCGCTCCTTTCTCTCTGACGTTGGGAGACTTTACTTCCCCCACACCAGGGTGATGGCCTTGTGGAGGTTTTCGATCCTGGCCACCTCCGGGTCGCCGCCGTACTCGCCGTCCAGGGTCCAGGGCAGGGCCTCGGCGGCGGCCACCTTCAGCCTGCTGGTGTGGAAGGCCTCCACCTGGCGGCTCTCCTCGTGGTTCTGCCGCACCAGGCTCACCAGGGCGTCCTGGAGGTCGGCCACGTTCTTGGGCTGCCGGACCAGCACCACCTCGAAGACCCCGTCGTCCAGGGAGACCTGGCTGGCCGGGAAGATCTGGAAGCCGCCCACCGAGTTGGTGTTGGTGACCATGCCGTAGATGAAATCCCCCTCCAGGGTGCCGCCGTCGTGCTCCACCGTCAGGTGGTAGCCCCGGCCCAGGTCTCCCAGCTTGGTGGCCCCCTCCAGCACATAGGCCAGGTGGCCGAAGGCGCTTTTGAACTGCTGCGGCGTATCGTAGCTCACGTCGGTGAAGACGCCGAAGGCGGCCACGTAGACGAAGGTCCGGTCGTTGAAGCGGCCCATGTCGCAGGGCCGGGGCGTCCCCTCCGCCGCCACGGCCGCCGCCTTCTCCACCCCACGGGGCAGGCCCAGGTTCTTGGCGAAGTCGTTGGTGGTGCCGGCGGGGATGTAGCCCAGCACCGGCGGCGTGTCCAGGGTCAGGAGCCCCGACACCGTCTCGCTGAGGGTGCCGTCCCCGCCGCAGCACACCACCCGGTCGTACCACCAGCCCTGCCGGGCCGCCACATGGGCGGCGTCGGCCTTGCCCTGGGTGGGCCACACCGTCACCAGGTAGCCCGCCTTGGTGAAGGTATCCACCACGTTGGCCAGGTGGGGCTTGATGAGCCCCTTGCCCGCCTGGGGATTGTAGATGAAGAGCAGTCGTTTCATTTCATGTTCCTCCGCTGGATTTGATCTTCCTGATATC
>DXDV01000307.1 GCA_019115345.1 Candidatus Intestinimonas stercorigallinarum
AACCTCCTGGTGATTGTTGTTGCAGTTGACCGACCGCAACTTCCATTCTACCAGAAGGTTTTTTCACTATGTAATTCTTTTTACTCTCCCCAGCATAGCTGGGGGTTGTCGTTGCGCTAAAGCGGCAACAAAGCGACCGCCCCCGCCGCGCATGCGCGGCGGGGGCGGTGGGAGATCTCACTGCCAGTCGGCGGGGAACACGGTGTAGGCGTACTTGGCGTAGTCGGGGGTGGTGAAGTGGATGTGGCTGCCCTTGGGGATGTAGATGAGGTCCCCGGCGTCGCCGCCCACCACGCGCCCGTCGATCTTGATCTCCAGGCGGCCTTCCAGCACGATGTCCCACTCGTCGTAGGTAAGGGTCCACTCGAAGTCGGCGCCGTCAGAGAGCTCCATGACGCCGCAGCCCATGCGGGGGGCCTCCTCCAGGGTGGCCACATCCTTGAGCTTGACGTCGTTCCGGCCCTCGAAGGGCTCCAGCTCCACCGTGGAGGTCTTGACGCCGATGACGCCGCTGGGGTCCACCTGCTTCTGGAAGCCGCACTTGCCGGCGGACGCGGTCTCGGCGATGACCTTCTCTACGATGCTGCGGATGAGTTCTTCACTTACGTTCATAGTACCGTTCCCTTTCCAGGATGACTCGTTGATTATACCTGCACGTTCTCGATCTTAGACAGCAGCTTGGGGGCCAGGAGATTGGCCACGATAACCGCGGTGATACCGGCCACCAGCTTGCCCACGATCATGGGGAAGATCATGTTGGAGTCGTTGCCGGCGGCAAAGCCCAGGTGATCGCCGAACACGAAGGCGGCGGACACGGCAAAGGCCACGTTGAGCAGCTTGCCCTTGGGGTTCATCTCGCCCATGATGTTGAACATGGCGATGTTGTTGGCCAGGGTGGCCACCATACCGGCGGAGCCGGCCTCATTCATGCCCAGAGAGGCGCCGATCTTCTGCAGGGGCTTGCCGAAGGTACGGGTGATCCACTCCACCATGGGGAAGGCGCCGATGAGGACGATGGCGATCAGACCGCAGGTCAGCAGGCCGCTGTCCAGGCCGCGGGAGCCGTCGGCGGGGTTCTCGACCATGATGTGGAACACGGGGAACATGATGCCGGTGATCTGCTCAAACACGGCGATGGCGGTGAGGGCGGTGATGACGATGGTCACGCCGGTGCCGAACACGTTGAAGCCGCGGATCATGGGGCCGGGGGCGAACCACAGGCCGATGACGATGAGGCCGGCGATGATGATGACGGGGATCAGGTTCTGGATGATGGTGATGAAGCCCAGGTGATAGGCCTCGTCAGCGATGGTGTTCATCACCAGGCCGCCGGCGATACAGCCGATGGGCACGGTGATCAGACCGGCCAGGACGCCGGCGCCCAGGTAGCCGCGGTCCTCCTTCTTGATGATGCCCAGGGCCACGGGGATGGTGAACACGATGGTGGGGCCCATCATGGTGCCCAGGATCAGACCGGCGAAGTTGCCGATGGCCACGTCGCCCTCAGCCAGCTGCATGGCCAGAGGATAGCCGCCCATGTCGCAGGCCAGCAGGGTGGTGGCGAACATGGCGGGGCTGGCGCCGAAGAGGCCGTAGATGGGCTTGAGGATGGGGCCCAGCAGCATGGACAGCACGGGGGCGGCGGCCACGACGCCGGCCATGGACATGGCCAGGGGGCCCATGGCGTTGAAGCCGTCTTCAAACTTCTCGCCGTAACCCAGCTTGTTGCCGCGGATCTTGTCGATGGCGCCCACCAGCATGAAGATCATCATGATGAGCATGATGACGGAGTTGATGGAGATGCCTGAGATCCACGCGGTGATGCTTTCAGTAAACACACTAGGGTCGGCAGCAGCAATCAGTTCACTAAAATCCATAAATTACGCTCCTTCTCTTCTCATGAATGGGTTGGTTCCCACAAGGAAGTTTTCTGTCAGCCCCTCCTTACAGCAGGGACTGGAACAGCTTGGGAGAGGGTCTGGGGATGACGGTGGTGCCCACCAGGAGCTCCGTCTCCCGCTCCGCGGCCGCCACCGCCGCCCGGACGGCGCCCACGTCGCCGGTGAGGGTCACGTAGCCCTTACCGCCGATGGCGTAGCCGATGCGGACCTCGATGAGGGTGATGTTGGCCGCTTTTGCCGCCACGTCGGCGGCGACGATGGCGGAGGCCACGGAGTAGAACTCCAGGACGCCCACGGCGCCCGGCTTCTCCACCTGGGTGGTCATGCTGATGGCCTGGATGACCTGGGGATGGACGTTGGGGAGGGTCAGCGTGTCCACCACGCACTCGCCGCCCCGCTTGATCCCCTCGGCCATGGCGGCCTTCACGTCGCCGGTGTCGCCGGCGATGAGGACCATGTACTTACCCGGGCAGACGGTGGAGGATCGGATGAGGTCCACCTGAGCCGCCTTCACCATGTAGTCGCAGGTCTCGATGCCCCGCGCGATGCTGTTGAGTTCTACCATGCCGATGGCAAGTCTGCTGGCGTTTCCCATGCTTCTCACTCCTTCCGGCTGCTGATGCGGGCGCCCTGATCGGTGATCTCCACCACCACGCCGGAGATGCTGGCGTGGATGTTGGCGGAGAGCCCCTCGGCGGCCTGGGCCAGGACCTCTCCCCGCTCCACATAGTCGCCCACTGCCTTTACCACATTTGCGGGCTTACCAATGTGCTGGGAGAAGGGGAGAAAGACCTCGCCGGGGTCCAGCTCCCTGCACTCGTGGGCGTGGCGCCCATAGTACTCCGAGAGACCCAGACGGGCCACCAGGCGGTCGGTGGGGGTGTGGCGCTGATCCACGAAGGCCCGGGCCTCGGGCTCCATGTTCCGGGGCACCTGGATGCCCCGGGCGCGGAGCTGGCCCTTGATGTACTGGTTCACCTTCCGGGGGGAGAGCCCCATGGGGCAGGCGAACATCTCGCACACGCCGCAGTCGCAGCAGTTGGCCGCGTCGCCGAAGCAGCGCTCGTACTCTCCGTTGTCCTCCATTCCCGGCTCCCGCCAGAAGTTCCGCATCACCAGGTTGGGGCGGATCTGGTGGCCGATGAGGTAGCGGGGGCAGAGGTCGGTGCACATCCGGCACTGGATGCAGGCGCTGCGGGCCTGGTGCCGGATGGACTCCAGGGGCAGGGTGGCCCGGCGGAACAGGTAGTGGTCCCGGGGCAGGACGATGATGTTGCCGGTGGTCTTGGTGACCACGGCGGCGTCGATCTCGGCCCGGCTCAGGAGCACCTTGCCCATCATGGGGCCGCCCAAAATCAGGGCGTAGTCGCTGATGGCGGGCTCCGCCGCCTTCACGCACTCGGTGATGGCGGTGCCCACGGGGACATGGAGCATGACCGGCTCCTTCACCTCGCCCACCACCGACAGGAACTTATCCACCACGGGACGGCCCTGGATGGCGTCGAAGATGTTGAGGAGGGTGCCCACATTGTCCACCACGCAGCCCACGTCCAGGGGCAGCCCCCGCTCCGGGACGGAGCGGCCGGTGACCTGCTGGACCATGGTCTGCTCGTCGCCGGCGGGATAGAAGGTCCCCATTTCGAAGATCTCCACGGGGGCGTCCGCCAGCTGGATGGCCTTGCTCAGGGCCTCGATCTCAGGCTTATACTTTCCTTTGAGCGCGATGACCGCCCGTTTGGCCTCCAGGTGGGCGGCCACCGCCATCACCGCGGCGACGATCTGGGGCGCATAGGTGCGGCACAGATATTTGTCCGTCTCGATGAGCGGCTCGCACTCCGCGGCGTTGACCACAAAGCATTCGGCCTTGGCGTTGAGCTTGACGTGGGTGGGAAACCCAGCGCCGCCGGCGCCAACCACACCGGATGCCTTGACAAGTTCGGTCAGATTCATGCTTTCACCGCCTCAATTCCCTTTATGACCGGGCCTTCGGAGGGACCGGCCATTCCTCCAAAACGCTGGGGTCGATCTCCTGATCGTCCACGATGCCGACTACGGTCGCGTCCACAGGTACCGACATGTCGCCGGCCGCGCTCCGGGCCGAGCTCCCGCCGACGATCAGGACCGTCTCCCCCACGCCGGCGCCGATGATGTCGGCCGCCACGATGGGCGCCCTGTCCCTGACGCCGTCCAGGATGTTGATGGGCTGCACGATGAGCAGCTTATATCCGGAGAGCTTCTCCTCTTTGCGGGTGGCCCAGATGTTGCCGATGACCTTTGCCACTTTCATATGTTGTCCCCCTGTTTGACGCGGGAGGACGGAGGAGGGGGCGCCTCCCCCGCGTTCCCTCGTTTAGTCTTGATCCCGGACGATGGTCATACCCCGGTCCTTGGCAGCGTCCTTGGCCAGAGCGGTGACGATGGTCTTTTCGCCGATGTGGACCTGCGTGGCCCCGCTCATGTTGGCCTCGATGAGGTCCTTCTCGGTGAGGACCCGCTTGTCGATGCGCACGGCCTTGGCCTCGCTCCGCGCCGCCGGGATCTCCGCGGCCGCGGGGGCGGCCGCCGGCTCAGGGGCGGGGAGCTCGCTGCCCAGGATGACCTGCTCCAGGCTGGCCTGAGAGCAGAGCACCACGCCGGAGGCCACAAGCAGGTCCAGATTCTTCTGCATCATGTTGTAGTAGGCGGCGGGGGCCGTCTCCTTATACTGATACAGCTCCACCTCTTCGGTGGGGACATAGACCGTTTTCCCCGAGAGGATGGCCTTGGAGGCGAGACGGGTATACGCGCTGTCGCAGGCGCCGTTGGCCAGAGCCGCCATGGCGGCGCAGCTCAGGTCAAAGAGCACCACGGCCTCATAGTCGTCCAGGTCCACTTCATAGTGGTGCATCAGGGCGCAGTCGGTGCGGTAGCGGGCCTTGAGGGCCTCGCTCTCCAGAACCGCGTGGCAGTTGGTCCCGTGGTCCTGGGTCAAGACCAGCAGCCCCGGCTGCCCGCCGCAGGCGGCGCTCCCGGCACAGCCTTCCTCCGCTTCGGAGATCTTTTGGGCGACGCGCCGGATGATCTCCTCCACGATGGCGTTGTGGTCCATGCCTTCCCCTCCTTTCTTCGTTCATTCATTGGGTCTCGTCAGACTTTGCAGTTCATGGCGATGCCGGCCGGCGTCACCAGGAAGGGATTGGCCGGCTTGATGGTGCGGATGCCGGTCTCCTTCTCGAAAATGCCCTCGATCCCCGTCAGGCAGCAGGTGCCGCCGCACAGATAGATGGCGTCGGTGTGCTCCTTGTCGATGTAACGGTTCACGATGGAGGCCATCTTCTCCACCACCGCCTTCACCACCGGCAGGATCTCCTTGTGCCGGGCATAGTCCTGCTTGATGGCCTCGGCCTCCTGGAAGGGAACGTGAAAATTCCCCGCCAGGACCAGGGTGAGATGGGTGCCTCCGGTGGGCTCATCCTCGATCTGCACCACCTCGCCGTGCTTGAGAATGGCAAGGCCGGTGGTGCCGCCGCCGATGTCCACCACCACGCCGTCCTCGATCTGATAGATGGAGTTGGCGGCGGTGGGCTCATCCAGGACGTTGGTGACTTCGAGGCCGGCGCCCTCTGCCACGTACTGGTGGGTCTTGGTGCTGGATTCGGTGCCGGCGGGCATGGCGATGGCGCAGTTGACCAGCTCCGTGCCCAGCCGCTCCTCCAGCTTCGCTTTGAGCTCCTTGACAATGCGCAGCGCCCCGGTGTAGTCCACCACCACCCCGTCCCGGAGGACTTGGGCCGCCTGCTTTTCACAGGCGATGGGGTTGTCCTCCTCGTCCAGGACGACCATGACGATATAGGCCGTGCCCAGGTCCAGGCCCACCTTCAGCTTGCCGCTGACGGGCCGGAAGGTCTTGGTCTCCGATTCCTCCACACGGGCCATATAGGCGTTGACGCGGTCCAGATCCATCATGTGTTTGGCGCTCCTTTGTCAAGTTAGTTGTTCTGGTACTGCCCGGCCAGATACCGGCACATCAGGATGTGCACGGCGCTGGACATCCGGTTGAGTTCCTCGATGATGTCGCCCCGGGTGTATTTGGCCCCGGTGTGGAAGGCCTCCGCCGCCGCCACCTCCGTCTCGCGCACAGCGGTACGAAGCTGGTTGAGCAGGGCGAAGTCCCGGCCCATGGTGTAGTCGGGCAGGACCATGGCCTTGACCCCGAAGAACCGCTTGGGATCGTGGGACTGCTCCCGCAGCTCGGCGTGGGTGAGTCCGATGATGGTCTCCATCTGGAAGGGCTCATCCAGCACGTCGCAGCGCATCATCTCCCGCAGGACGTTCAGAATGTCGCCCAGGTCGTCGATGAGCGCCTGGCTGCCGCCCCGCTCATGGATGTCCACCTGGGCCAGGACCACCATGCTTTGCAGCGAGTCCAGCTTGCCACGGAACAGGATGCGGGGATGGTTCTTCACCACCAGCACATTCCCCACCAGATGGGTCATATGCTCCGGCTTCTCCATGTAGAAGGCCCCGGTCTCATAGTCCACGAACTTGGGCTTGACGGGCGCCGGTGCGGGCGCGGGCGCCGTCATGGTCACCTCGGGCATGGGAGGGACCTCTGTGGCGACGATCCGGGGCGTGGTCTGCTGTCCCTCCTTGACGATCTTGATCTTGCGGGATTGCAGATACTCCCGGGCCGCCGGGGTGAGGATCTTACCCGCCGGTACGACATAGCATTGGGGCTCGGTGGCCCGCAGCTCGCACCGGAGGGCGTCCTCCGTGATACATTTCAAGCGCTTCACCCCCTTCGTCGGTCGGTCTGACGCGGCTTACGCCGGTCTTACTTCTCCAGGCTGGGGAGGATGAACTCCACTTCCTCGTGGGGACGGGGAATGACATGGACGGAGATGAGCTCGCCCACACGCTCGGCGGCGGCGGCGCCGGCGTCGGTGGCGGCCTTGACGGCGCCCACGTCGCCGCGGACCATGACGGTCACCAGGCCGCCGCC
>DXDV01000308.1 GCA_019115345.1 Candidatus Intestinimonas stercorigallinarum
GGGACGACCACGTCATCGCCACCTGCGACAAGTACGGCATCGCCATGGCCTTCACCGGCATGCGGCTCTTCCACCATTGATATGACGGCCTCCCGCGGCCTCACCGCCACACAGCTCAAGTACTTTGCCGCCGTCTTTATGGTCATCGACCACATCGGCATGCTCTTTACCCCCATGGCCCCCTTTTTCCCCGCGGACTCCCTGTGGTTCTATGCCTTTCGGTATCTGGGGCGGCTGGCCTTCCCCATCTTCGCCTACTTTGCCGCCCAGGGCTGCCGCCTGACCTCCGACTACCGCCGGTATCTGCTGCGGCTGGGGCTCTTCGGGGCGGTCACCCACGCGGTGGCCTACGCCGCCACCGGCGGCACGGGCGGGAGCGTCATCGCCACCTTCTTCCTCTCCGCCGCCGCCATCGGCGCCTGCCGGGCGCTGAAGGCCAGGGGCCTTGCCTGGCTGGGCCTTCCGGTGGTCCTGGCCCTGCTGGCCCTGGCCCAGCTGCTGCGGGTGGACTACGGCTGGATCGGCGTGCTCACGGTGCTCGCGGTGTACGCCGCCGGGTCCAGCCGCAGGCGGCAGCTCCTGGCCCTGGCCGCCTGTCTCCTCTTCTACTATCTGGCCGGCGGGCTGTGGGCCTACTTCGGTCCCACCGCCCTGGGGCTGCTGGAGATCCGGGGCTGGGCCGGGCTCCTCTCCCTGCTGGGAAGCCTCATCCCCTCCTTCCGGCGCTTCTATCTGCCCTATTCCCTGCTCATGGCGGGCTTTGCCTGCCTGGCCCTCCTCCCCCTCTCCCGGTACAACGGGCAGCGGGGGAATGGGAGCCGCTGGTTCTTCTACTGGTTTTACCCCGGCCACCTGGTGGCCCTCTACGCCCTGAGCATGCTCATGGGATAATCTCCAACATCTCGACATGGGAGGTCCTTACCGATGAAAGTCCTCGTTGTGGGCAGCGGCGGCCGTGAGCACGCCATCGTCCGTACCCTGGCCAAGAGCCCCAAGATCGACGCCCTCTACTGCGCCCCCGGCAACGGCGGCATCGCCGAGCAGGCCCAGTGCGTGCCCATCCAGGCCACCGACGTGGAGGCCATGGCGGCCTGGGCCAAGGAGCACGCCATGGACTTCGTGGTGGTAGCCCCCGACGACCCCCTGGCTCTGGGGATGGTGGACGCCCTGGAGGCGGCGGGCATCCCCGCCTTCGGCCCCCGGGCCAACGCCGCCGTCATTGAGGCCAGCAAGGTCTTTTCCAAGGGCCTGATGGCCAAATACCACATCCCCACCGCCAAATACCGCTCCTTCACCGACCTGGAGGAGGCCTTGGCCTACATCCGCCGGGAGGGGGCCCCCATCGTGGTCAAGGCCGACGGCCTGGCCCTGGGCAAGGGCGTGGTGGTGGCCCAGACCGTGGCCGAGGCCGAGGAGGCCGCCCGGAGCATGATGGCCGACGGCAAGTTCGGCGCCGCCGGGTCGCAGGTGGTCATCGAGGAGTGCATGACCGGCCCCGAGGTCACCGTGCTGTGCTTTGTGGACGGGGAGCACCTCTCCCCCATGCCCCCCTCCCGGGACCACAAGCGGGCCTTCGACGGCGACCAGGGCCCCAACACCGGCGGCATGGGGGCCATCTCTCCCGCCCCCGGCTACACCCCCGAGATCGCCGGGCGCTGCATGAAGGAGATCTTCCGCCCCACCGTGGCCGCCCTGAAGGCGGAGGGCCGCCCCTTCCACGGGGTGCTCTACTTCGGCCTCATGCTCACCCCCGACGGGCCCAAGGTGGTGGAGTACAACGCCCGGTTCGGCGACCCGGAGTGCCAGGCCGTCCTCTCCCTGCTGGAGACCGACCTCATGGACATCTTCCTGGCCTGCCGGAACGGCGCCCTGGACCAGCTGGACATCCGGTGGAAGGAGGCCGCCGCCTGCTGCCTGGTGCTGGCCTCCGGCGGCTATCCCGCGAGCTATGAAAAGGGATATCCCATTACAGGACTGGCCGAGGCCGAGCAGACCGCCGTGGTCTTTCACGCCGGCACCAAGCGGGACGAGGAGGGCGTCATCCGTACCTCCGGCGGCCGGGTGCTGGGGGTCACCGCCGTGGGCGAGACCCTGGACGCCGCCATCGACGGAGCCTACGCCGCCGCAAAGCACATCTCCTTCCAGGACATGCACTTCCGCACCGACATCGGCCGCACCGTCTGAAGTCCTTGCTTGGACAGCTGCGCCAAGCAGCCCGCCTGTCCCTTCCCCTCCCCCGGCCTCACGCCGGGGGAGGGGTTTTATTTTTCACAAATTTTTCCGTACGGCGGAACATTCTCTCTCCACATCCGTCTAAGAAGCTGGTAAAATAATTAAGGAGGTCAATGCTTACCAAGGATGGAGGTCAATACCATGAAGAAGCTGCTTGCCCTGCTCCTCAGCGCCGCCCTGCTGTGCTCGGCGGCTCTTCCCGCCCTGGCCGAGGCGGAAAGCGCCGACGCCCGGCTCACCCAGGTGACCCAGCGCGTGAAGGAGACCCTGGACCTGGACACCACCGCCTACACCGAGTTCTACGGCGACCACACCGAGGACGCCCTCACGCCCCTGTGGTACCTCACCTGGACCGGGGACATTGGCTCCCTCTCGGTCGAGGCCCTGGAGGACGGCACCATCACCTATTACTCCCTGTCGGAGTACCGGGAGGAACCGGAGCCCCTCACCGGCGGCGACCTGCCCGCCTTCCCGGCGGTGGACAACGACGCCGCCACCGCCGCCGCCCGGGATTTCCTGGACAGGGTGCTCACCTCCTCCGCCGAGACGGCGGAGCTGGAGCTCACCCGCTCCCCCGACTTGAACGGCGGGGACTACCGCTTCTCCGGCGACATTTTCCTCAACGGCCTGCCCTCTCCCCTGTCCTTCTCCCTCACCGTCCGGGCGGAGGACATGACCGTCATCCGGTTCAACCGGGACGTACTGGCCAACTCCTGCCTGGGGGGCGTCCCCTCCGCCGTCCCAGCCGCCACCCAGGAGGAGGCCGCCGCCCTGCTGCGGGATACCCTGGCGCTGCGGCTGGAGTACGTCCGCTCTGAGAAGGACTCCGCCCATGCCGTCCTCCGCTACGTTCCCGAGTACGGCCACGACTTCTACGTGGACGCCGCCACCGGCGAGCTGGTGGACCTCACCGAGCTGGAGAGTGAGATGTACAAAAACGCCGCCGGGGCCGGCGCCGACACCGCGGCGGAGGAGTCGGCCCCCTCCGCCAGCCCACAGGAGGGGGACCTCACCGCCGCCGAGCAGGCCGGCATCCAGAAGCTGGAGGGGGTCCTCTCCCAGGAGGCTCTGGACGCGCAGCTCCGGACCGTGGAGGAGTACGGCCTGGAGGACTACACCCTGGTGAGCGCCTCCTACACCCTGTGGGAGGGGGAGGACGGCGAAGAGGACCGGGTGGACTGCGCCCTGCGGTACAGCCGCTCCGCCGAGGACGGCGTGTGGAGCCGCGCCTTCACCGTGGACGCCAAGACCGGCGCTGTGTCCAGCCTCTACTCCTACGGCCCCTGGAACGAGGAGCGCCAGCCCGCCCTCACCGCCGAAGAGGCCCAGGCCAAGGCGGAGGCCTTCCTGGCGGCCTGCTACCCCGACCACGCCGGACGGCTGGAGCTCTACGATAGCCACGCCGACTCCGTGGCGGAGGGCTATCCCTTCTACTCCTTCACCTTCGCCCGGCAGGAGAACGGCTGTTTCTTCCCAGATCACAGCTACCGCGTGGGCATCGACGCCACCGACGGCTCGGTGAGCCGCCTGTCCTTCTTCTACGAGGAGGACGTGACCTTCGAGAGCACCGAGGGGGTCATCGACGCCGAAGCCGCCCTGGACGCCTGGCTGGCCACCTACGACGTGACCCTGTGCTACCTCTATGTGCCCGAGTCCCTGACCGCCGGGGACCCGGAGGAGGACAAGCTCCTCCAGCTGGGCTTCCAGTCCTTCTACCGCCTGAAGCTGGGCTACGTCCTGGAGCGGGAGGGCTCTTATCTGGGCATCGACGCCAAGACCGGGGAGCCGGTGGAGCGCCAGTACGAGGAGGCGGAGGGCCTCTCCTATACCGACCTGGAGGGCCACTGGGCCCAGGCCGAAGTGGAGACCCTGGCTCAGTACGGCGTGGGCTATGACGCCGACGCCTTCGGCCCCGGCCAGGCCCTCACCCAGTGGGACCTGGTGAGCCTTCTATACAGCCTGGACTACTACGCCGTGGACCCCGGCAGCCAGGACCAGGACCTGCGGGACGAGGTCTACTCCGCCGCCTACCGGGCCGGATGCCTCACCAAGGAGGAGCGGGACGACGGCGCACTCCTCACCCGGGCCGGCGTGATCCGGATGCTGCTGGACCGGGCGGGCTACGGCCAGGTGGCCGGGCTGGAGGGCATCTTCACCTGCGGCTACCCCGACCGGGCGGACATCCCGGCGGAGGAGCTGGGCTACGCCGCCCTGGCCCAGGGCCTGGGCCTGCTGGACCCCGGCAGCCCCTATGCCGGGACCCGCACCGCCACCCGGGCCGAGGCCGCCGTTCTCCTCTACCGCCTCATGGAGCGCTGAACGCAAAAATCAAGGGCCCGCGGCGAATCGCCGCGGGCCCTTACAGGCTGTCGAAAAAGTCCCCCAAGGGACTTTTTCGACAGCCTGCATCCCGTTACTTTCCCGCCCTAGAGAGGGCGGAAAAGTCCTCGCTTTGCTCGCCGCAGCCCTTGCCCTGCAAGGACTGCGGGGGATGTCATCCCATTCGAGGCGGGCTGCCGC
>DXDV01000309.1 GCA_019115345.1 Candidatus Intestinimonas stercorigallinarum
GGTCAAGTTCCTTGGGTCAGGAAAAATGGCCCTGGCATTGGAGTGGGTGGCCACCACCGGCCGCTTCGTCACTTCCATCACGTCCCAAAAGCCCGGGTCGGACAAATGGGAGACGTCCACCAGCATGCCCAGCTCCCCCATGGCCCGGACGAATTCCCTGCCCAGCGGCGAGAGTCCCCGGTCCTTCTCCTCGGCGTTGGTGCCCGAGAGGGCGTTGGGGTGGTTCCAGGTGATGTTCACCGCCCGGACCCCCATCCGGTGGGCCAGCCGGAGCTTGTTCAGGTCGCAGTCCAGAAGCTCCGCCCCCTCCGCCGACAGGAAGGCCGCCGTCTTTCCGGCGGCAAAGGCGGCCTGTGCCTCCTTCCCCGTCCGGCAGAAGACCACCAGGTCGGCGTTGGCGTCCAGTTCACTGCGGAAAAGGGCGTATTCCTCCAGAAAGACCTCCCACAGCGGCCGGCCCGGCATATCCTCCGGAGAACCGAAGGCGGCGAAGAATTGGGCCCACGGCCCCTTCCCCTGCCGCCGCTCCAGATCCAGGTGCCCCCTCTGGCGGCGGAGGCCGCCGCCCTCCAGATAACATTTTAATATGGTATCGCAGTGTCCGTCAAAAAGCTTCATGGCTTAAAATGCATCCTCTATGTAAAAGATCTCCGGCCGCTTGGTGTCCATTCCCTCCGGAGCGTATACCTCCGCCACGTCAAACCGCGGCTGGAGGTCCGTGGGATGCTCCTGAAGATAGAGCTGGGCGGCCGTCCGCAACCGCTCCTGCTTCCCGCGGTCCACAAAGGCCCGGGCGGGGGCAAAGGCGGCGCTCTTCCGCAGCTTCACTTCTGTAAAGATAATATACTTGTCACTCTCTGCCACCAGGTCGATCTCTCCAAACCTGCACCGCCAGCCGGCGGCCACCACCCGCCAGCCCCGTTCCCGGAGCCAAGCCGCCGCCAGGGACTCCCCCCAGCGGCCCAGAAGCCGCCGCTCCCCGCCAGTCATCTCTCGCCCTCCTGGGCGTAGAACTTCTTGAGGAAGCTCTGCCGGTGGATGGGGCTGGGACCGTACTGCCGCAGCAGCTCGTAGTGGCGCTTGGTGGGGTAGCCCTTGTGCCGGTCGAACTCGTACTCCGGATATGTCTTTGCCATTTCCTCCATATACCGGTCCCGGCTCACCTTGGCCAGGATGGAGGCCGCCGCGATGCTGGCGCTGAGGCTGTCACCTTTTACAACGGTACGGTGTGGACAGGATATCCCCTTGTCACGGTTTCCGTCGATGAGGGCAAAGTCGGCTGCCGGGTCCAATGCCTGGATGGCCCGGTCCATGGCCAGCAGCCGGGCAGAGAGAATATTCATCTCGTCAATGGCGGCGGCGTCCACCGAGGTCACCGCCCAGGCCACCGCCTTTTCCCGGATCTGGTCGAAAAGCCGGTCCCGGACCTTGGGGGTGACCTGCTTGGAGTCGTTCAGGCCCTCCGGCACCCAGCCCCAGGGCAGGATCACCGCCGCGGCGTATACGTCTCCGGCCAGAGGACCCGCTCCCGCCTCGTCCGCGCCGCAGACCAGCAGGGCCCCCTCCCGGCGGCACTGAGCCTCAATGGCCCAGAGATCAACCTTCTTCATGGTCCCCGGCTCCTTCCGGCGTCTCAAATGTAAAGCGCCCTAGCTTGCCGCCCCGGAACTCGTCCAGCAGCACCCGGGCCATGCGGCTCAGGTCCACCTCGCCCCCGGAGATGAGAAAGCCCCGCTTCCGCCCCGCCGCCTCCAGCAGCTCCCAGCCGGGGATCCCCGGCTCCGGGGTCAGCTTGTAGCGGTCGGTCAGCGCCTGGGGATAGCGGGCAGCGAGCTCCTCCATGAGGGCGCAGCCCAGCTCCTCCACATCCATGATGTCGTCCTTGATGGCCCCGGTGTAGGCCAGGCGGCGTCCCACCTCCTGGTCCTCGAACTTGGGCCAGAGGATGCCCGGGGTGTCCAGCAGGTCCAGTCCTGCGTCCACGGCCACCCACTGCTTGCCCCGGGTGACGCCGGGCCGGTCCTGGGCCTTGGCCGACTTCCGGCGGGCCACCTTATTGATAAAAGTGGATTTGCCCACGTTGGGCACCCCCACCACCATCACCCGGACGGGACGGCCCACCTGACCTTTCTCCCGCCAGCGGGCGATCTGCTCCTTCAGAGCCTCCCTGGCTGCGTTGGAGAACTGGTCCACACCCTTGCCCGTCTTGCTGTCGGTCTCCAGCACGGCGCAGCCCCGGTCCCGAAACCACCTGCCCCAGGCCCTGTTTTGGGCCGGGTCGGCCTGATCCGCCCGGTTGAGCACGATGAGCCGGGGCTTGCGCCCCACCAGCTCGTCGATATCCGGATTCCGGCTGGACCGGGGGATCCGGGCGTCGATGACCTCCGCCACCAGATCCACCAGCTTCAGATCCGCCTCGATCATCCGGCGGGTCTTGGTCATGTGGCCGGGATACCATTGAATGTTCAAACCTTCCCGCTCCCTTCTCCGCGGCGGCATCCAAAGGGATGCCAGTTGACAATGATTATACAACAAATCCCTGAGGGATGAAAAGAGTCCCGCCCTTTTTTTGAAAAAAGATACAAAAAAGGAGCGGCGAACCGCTCCTTTTCCGTGGGAATCTTCTTACAGCTTCTCCTTGATCTTGGCGCTCTTGCCCACGCGGTCACGCAGGTAGTAGAGCTTGGCCCGGCGCACCTTACCGGTACGGACGGTCTCGATCTTCTCAATGATGGGGGAGTGGAGGGGGAAAACCTTCTCCACACCAACGCCGTAGGAGACGCGGCGAACGGTAAAGGTCTCAGCGATGCCGCCGTGCTTCTTGGCGATCACGGTACCCTCAAAGACCTGGATACGCTCACGGTTGCCTTCCTTGACCTTGATGTGCACCCGGACGGTGTCGCCCACCTCGACCTTGGGGGGCTCGGCCTTCAGGTACTTCTCATTGAAATTCTGCATGAGATCCATTTTAACTTCCTCCTGTTTATAGGCGTTCGTACCGGTTCTTTCCGCCCACCCCCGCAGGGATGCGGCACCGCAGAGGACCACCCTTTATCAAAGCCAAAATATGATACCACGGAAGCGAAGAAAAAGCAAGCCTAATTTTCCAGTTTCCTGCCACCTCTTTGGCACAGCAGGAGCCATCCGCCCATGAGCAGGAGCGTCGGACCGCCCCCTCTCCAGAGGAGGCTTCCCCCACCTGCCAGCAGGCCGGCGCCCAGAGCCAGGGAACAGCGGAACACCCATACCTCCGCCTGGTCGTGGGGAAGAAATCCCGATAGGATCAGCAGCAGCGCTCTGCCACCGTCCAGGGGCCACACGGGGAGGAGATTGAACCAGCCCAGGCACAGGCTCAGCCCCGCCAGCAGACTGCTTCCCTCTCCGCCGTCCCCCAGCCGGGCGGCGGCCTGGGCCAGGAGCAGGCTGGCGCCGGGCCCGGATAAAATGGCCGCCAGCTCCCCGGCGTAGCTCAACGGCCTGCGCCGGTCCAAGACCAGCGCCCCGCCGGATAGTGAAAGGCGTAATTCCTTTACAGCTCCTCCCTGGAGCCGCACAGCGGCATAGTGCCCCAACTCGTGGACAGCGGCGGCCAGGGCCGCCCAGGGCAGCACCGCTTCCCCGCCGTCCATCAGGGCCAGCAGCGCCAGCAGCAGCAAAAAACCGGGGCCACACCGCACCCGCACAGCCTACTCCACCTCAATGTAGTCCGCCGGGTCCACCGGGGTCCCATCCACTTTGAGCTCGAAATGGAGGTGGGCGCCGGTGACCTCTCCGGTGTCCCCCACCTCGGCCACCTTCTCCCCCGCCGTCACCTGCTGCCCCGGCTGGACGCACAGTCGGCTGCAATGGGCGTAAAAGCTGGTGACTCCGTTGGCGTGGATCAGCTGGAGATACTGGCCGTAGGCCGGGCTCTCCCCGATGTAGTCCACCACGCCGTCGGCGAAGGCCCCGATCGCGGAGCCGTAATCGGCAGCCAGGTCCAGGCCGTTGTGGAACTTCTCGCTCCCCTCGATGGGGTGCTCCCGCAGGCCAAAGCCGGAGGAGACCGGCGCCAGTACCGGCGCGGCGGTCTCCCCTACTCCCAACGGATCGGTTGTCCCGGCGGCCTCCGTCTCCGGGGCGGATGTGGTCTCAATGGGCTGGGCAACTCCCTCCTGCGCGCCAGTCTGG
>DXDV01000310.1 GCA_019115345.1 Candidatus Intestinimonas stercorigallinarum
CAGAGGTGATACCGTGATTGATGTAGTGAGCGATGTATGATACATGGGCAAAGCATCTTTTCCTCAAACAAAGCCAAAACCCTTGTCCCACAATGGACTTTAGGGGTTGTCCACATAAAATTCATCGGGACATCTCCAGCTCTGGATCATGCAGACAACAAGATTGTGGCCTCATAATTGATGTCCAAATGCCGGTTATAGCCGTCCACTCTCACAGAGCCTGACAGCAACTTTGTCCCGCTGTTGTGCCCGGATTGGTCGTTTGCTTTAACCGTTCTTGACAATGTGGGCCACCAGGCGCAGGTTGTGCTCAATGAGCTTGTTTCTGGCCTCCAGGTCGCCGGCGGCGTATTGGTCCAGATAGCGTCGCTCCTCCTCCGCCTTGAGCGGCTTGGGGAACGATCCGCCCCCCTCTGACAACCGCAGCGTGAAAAATGTGCCGTTGAGCATGAGCAGCATCCATGCCATGAGCATACCGCCGCCCTCCTTTCCCTGTTCTGCCTACCATTCTATTCCGCTGGCGGCACGTCCTAGCAGCCCGGCGGGAAAACCCTCCGGACGCCGCGCCTTCTTCCCCGCTTGACAAGACCTCCCGGTGTGTTTACAATGGTGTCACATGAACATTTTGGAGGAATTCACTTTGGACAAACAGTGGTTCGACGACATGGAAGCCCGCATCCCCCACGGGGAGGTCCGCACCCGTTTCGCCCCCTCCCCCACCGGCTACATGCATGTGGGCAATCTGCGCACCGCCCTGTACACCTGGCTCATTGCCCGCCACAGCGGCGGCAAGTTCATCCTGCGCATCGAGGACACCGATCAGGGGCGGCTGGTGGAGGGGGCCACCGAGGTCATCTACAACACCCTGCGCAAGTGCGGCCTCACCTGGGACGAGGGCCCCGACGTGGGCGGCCCCGTGGGCCCCTATATCCAGACCGAGCGCCGGGACCTTTACGGCAAATACGCAAAGCGCCTGGTAGATCTGGGCCACGCCTATTACTGCTTCTGCGAAAAGACCGAGTCCGAGGCCGACAGCGGCGAGTTCGACCGGCCCGACGACCCCTGCCGCACCCTCTCCCCCGAGGAGGCCCAGGCCAAGGTGGACGCCGGCGTGCCTTACGTCATCCGCCAGAAGATCCCCAAGGAGGGCCAGACCACCTTCCACGACGCCGTCTTTGGCGACATCACCGTGGAGAACAGCACCCTGGACGACCAGGTCCTCCTCAAGCGGGACGGCCTGCCCACCTACAACTTCGCCAACGTCATCGACGACCACCTCATGGGCATCACCCACGTGGTCCGGGGCAGCGAGTACCTCTCCTCCGCCCCCAAGTACGACCTGCTCTACCAGGGCTTCGGCTGGGACGTGCCCACCTATATCCACTGCTCCCCCGTCATGCGGGACCAGCACAACAAGATGTCCAAGCGGAAGGGGGACCCCTCCTATGAGGACCTGCTGGCCATGGGCTACCTCTCCGAGGCGGTGGTCAACTACGTGACCCTCCTGGGCTGGTCGCCCCGGGGCGAAAACGTGGAACGGGAGTTCTTCACCATGGAGGAGCTCTCCCACATCTTCGACATCGAGGGCATCTCCAAGTCCCCCGCCATCTTCGACATCGAAAAGCTCACCTACTTCAACGCCCACTACCTCCGGGAGCTCTCTCCCGAGGACTTCCACGCCGTGGCGGAGCCCTATATCCGTAAGGCCGTGAAGAACGAGGCCTACTCCTCCCGGGAGATCGCCGCCCTCCTCCAGGCCCGGTGCGAGCGCCTCACCGACATCCCCGAGAAGCTGGACTTCTTCGACGTCCTGCCCGAGTATGAGACCGACCTCTTCACCAACAAGAAGTCCAAGACCAACGCCGAGGTCTCCAAGCATATGCTGGTGGCCGCTATCCCCGCCCTGGAGGCCATCCCTGACTGGACCAACGACGCCATCCACGACACCCTGGTGTCCCTGGCCGAGTCCCTGGGCGTCAAGAATGCCACCCTCATGTGGCCGGTGCGCATCGCCGCCGCCGGCAAGGCAGTCACCCCCGGCGGCGCTGTGGAGATCTGCCACATTCTGGGAAAGGATGAGACCCTCCGCCGGCTGAAGCTGGGCCTGGAAAAGGTCTCCGCCGTCCAGTAAACCGCCAATACCGCTAAAAAATGAAGCATCGCACTGGCGATGCTTCATTTTTATTGTCATAAAACGGGCATACAAGCCCACGGCGGCGTCCCCGGCGGTCACAGGTATACGACCTTGGTGGCGACGCGGTCAGCGAATGCCTGGTCATGCTCCACAAGGACCATGGTGGGCTGGTACTTGAGCAGCAGCTCCTCCAGCTGCATCCGGGTGTAGATGTCCACGTAGTTCAGCGGCTCATCCCAGATGTAAAGGTGAGCTGCCTCACAGAGGCTCCGGGCCAGGAGGACCTTCTTTTTCTGCCCGGCGCTGTACGCCTCCAGAGGCTGGGCAAACTGGCTCCGGGGAAAGCCCAGTTTCCGCAGGATGGCCTTGAAGAGGGCCTCCTCCACCCCGCTCTCCCGGATGAAGTCCTTCAGCTTTCCCCGGAGAAAGCCGGTGTCCTGGGGCAGCTCAGACACCGTCAGGCCCCCGGAGCGCCAGAGCCGGCCGGTATGGGGGATCTCCCGGCCCAGCAGCAGCTTGAGGAGACTGGACTTCCCCGCGCCGTTGGCCCCGCGGAGGAGCACCCGGTCCCCCCGCTCCACGGTGAAGGTGAGCCCGGCGCACACCGGGCCCGCCCCGTAGTCGATGGAGAGGTCCCGGACCTCCAGCACCTGCCGCTGAGGCGGTGTCAAGGGATTCAGCTTTAATGTCTCCGCCTCCTCCGCGTCCCGGAGGAGGGACGACTTTTCCGCCACGGCGGCCTCTCGCCGCTCCTCCACCGCCTTGGACCGGCGCATGAGCTTGGCCGCCTTGTGCCCCACATAGCCCCGGTCGGGCTTCAGGCCGGAATTCCGGCTGGCGTACTTGGTCCTTTCCACGGCGTCGGACCAGTCCGCTGTCCGGCGGGCGCTCTCCTCCAGCCGCCGGATGTCCTTTTTCAGCCGCTCCTGGGCGCTCCGCTCCGAGGCCTCCCGGCGGGTCTGCTCCTCCCACCAGGTGGAGAAATTGCCCTTCCGCACCACCAGCCCCGTGGGCTGGAAGGCCAGCACATGGTCGATGCACCGGTCCAGGAAGGCCCGGTCGTGGGAGACCAGGAGAAAGCCCTTCTTCCGGGCCAGATAGTCCCCCACCAGAGCCCGTCCGGCGGCGTCCAGGTGGTCGGTGGGCTCGTCGATGAGGAGGAAGCGGTGGTCCCGGAGGAAAAGAAGGGCCAGCAGGAACCGGGTCCGCTCCCCGTGGGAGAGGGTGGAGAAGGGCCGGTACAGGACCCCCTCGTCCAGCCCCAGCTGCCGCAGCTCCTTCACCAGCCGCCACTCCTCCAGCTCCGGGCGGAGGGCCTCCGCCACCGCCTGCCCCTCCGCCTCTGGGTCGGGCACATCGAAGGGAAAGTAGTCGAAGGCCACCGGGGCCGAGATGACGCCGCTGTACCGCTCCTCTCCCAGGAGCAGCCGCAGCAGGTTGGTCTTGCCCCGGCCGTTGCGGCCGATGAGCCCCAGCCGCCAGTCGGTGTCCAGCTGGAGGGAGAGGTCCTCAAAGACCGGCTCAGAGCTCCCCTCGTAGGTAAAGCTCACATGTGAGATCTCGATCAACGCCATAAAAACGCCTCCAATATACAAAAAATGGGCGCGGAGCGGTGACGCTCCGCGCCCATTCTGATCCCGCTGGATGGGAAGGCGCACAACGTGAAAGGAGCGCAGGCCGCTTGCCGACAGGTACAGAAATCCACAGGTGGTCCGCGGACCATCCGGCTCCTGTATCCAGATCCAGCAAGTTACTTGCGCATCCTCTCACCTCAAATCGTTCTTGGATGGGTACAATGTAACAGAAAAGCTCCGCTCTGTCAAGTTAGGGGCTCACAAAGACCTGGAGGGTGGTGGTGAGCTGACGGCCGGGGGCGGCGACGATCTGGCCGTTGTAGTACATGGCGGTGGAGGCGCCGCCGTCCAGATTGACGGCGTCCTGACAGCCCAGCTGGAGCATGAGCTCCCGCATCTGCTGGATGGAGGCGGAGGGGACGCTCACCAGCAGGAGCTTCCCGTCGGCGGTGGTGCCCACGGCGGTGCGGGGAGTAATGCTGGTGGTGAAGCGGGCCTCGGTGAAGCCGGGGTCCAGATAGGTCTCGATGGCGCCGTCCTTCACCAGGCGGGGAGCGCCGGAGATGAGGGAGGTGACCCCCTCCAGGGAGAAGCCCTCCTCGTCCTCCACCCGCAGGTAGGGCTCCATGGTCACGGTGCGGCCCATCTCAGGGATCTGGTAGTAGTGGGTGGCGGTGAAGGCGGAGCCCATCCACAGCACATAGCCATCGGAGGGGATGGTCAGGGTCTCCCCCACAGACACGGCCCGGTAGTCGGTGGTGACGCCGCCCCGGACGGTAAGGGCGGCGCCGGCACAGGTGACGGGCACGCTGGTCCCGCGGGCGGGGGTGTAGAGCACGGAGCCGTCGGCGTACTGCTCAAAGACGTTCAGATTGTAGCCGGACCACTGCTGGACGGTACCGCCGTCGGTGGTGATGACCCGGTAGAACACGGAGGGGCGGCCATAGTACGTCTTGCCGTCGGCGGTGATGCCCAGGGAGGTCAGGGAGCCGCTGTTGCCGTAGACGAAGTTCCCATTGACCATCACGGGGCCGATGGGGTCCTTGATGTCCTCGTAGGACTCGAAGAAGTTGGCGTTGATCACCGCCAGAGCGCCGCCGGAGCTGGACACGATGTTGGAGAAATCGGCGGTGGCGTTGAGCTGGTTGCCCACGATAGCGCTGCGGACGGAGACCTTGGGATCGGTGAGATCCACGGTGACGATCCGGGCGCTGACAGTTCCGGAGGCCAGGGCATAGCTCCCCTCCTGGTAGCTCACCGACTGGGTGGCGGGCACGGCGGGGGTGGTGGGCGTCTGGGTCTCCTGGGTCTTGGCCACCAGAGCTTTCACGCTGGCCAGACTGGTCAGGCTGTTCTGGTCCACCGGGGCGGCGCTCACCACCACGATCTGGTTGGTGGGCTCATAGGAGACGGACAGGCCAAGGTTCTCGGAGACGAAGCGGACCGGCACGAAGGTGCGGTCGTTCTTGGCCTCGGCGGGCACGTCCATGGTGACGGATACCCCGTCCACCGTGGCCTGGGCCGAGCCGGGCGCAAGCTCCACCTGGCGGCCGTTCAGGGTACACAGCACACCGCCGGTGGAGGGGACCCACTCCACGTAGCCGCCGAAGGCCTCCAGCACACGCCGGATGGGCAGCAGGGTGTAGCCGCCGCCGTTGAGCTCGACGGCATAGGGAACCACCTGATCGTTGCTCTCGTCCACCAGGGTGACCTGGGTGTCGATGGCGCACCAGGGGCTGCCCAGCTTCAGGGCCACCTCAGAGGAGGCGGCGCCAGCCGGCACGGGCAGAAGGCTCGCCACCATGCACAGCGCCAGGATGAGCCCAAACCAATTCTTTTTTCTCATACGCTCTCCCTCTTTGCAAAAAAATCATCGTCCCGTTCCATGCCGGACCTGCGGGACACCTCCCATCCCTTCCCCATTCAGCTGGGAAACGCGACGGATGCGAT
>DXDV01000311.1 GCA_019115345.1 Candidatus Intestinimonas stercorigallinarum
CCCGCCGCCGGGCGAAGCGTCATGTTTCAAACGGGTCTAGCCGACAACGCGCACGGCGGCGGCCAGTCCGTCCAGCACCAGGGCCACCGGGTTGGCGGTCATGAAAAACTTGAGCAGGTGGGTCTGCGCCACCGTCTCCTCGGGGATCACCTTCCCCAGGTAGCGGAGCGCCCAGGCGCACAGGAAGAGGATGGCGCAGCCCTTCACCAGGCCCAGCAGCGCGCCGCCGGTCTTGTTGAGGAAGTGGAGGCCGGGGAGCCGGGCCACCAGATCCAGGCCGTGGCTGAGGAGGGTCCAGGCGATGAGGATGAGGACAAAAAAGACCAAAAACAGCACCATATAGGCCACCGTGCCGGCGATTGAGGCCGCCACAGCGGCGGCGGCGCTGGCGGCCGCCGCCGTCATGCCCTGCTCCACGGCGTCGTTGACGGCGTCCACGGCGCTCTGGTAGAAGCCCATGTCCTTGAGAATGTCCAGGATCTGGGTGAGGAGGACCTCCTCGGAGAGGGCCTCCTCACTCCCGGCGAGGGGGGCGGCGCTGGCCAGCTCCTGGTCCAGCCGCTCCTCGATGGCGGCGGCAAAGCGGGGCTCCAGGTAGTCGGCCACCCTGGGGGCCAGAGCCTCGGCGGCGAAGCCGGCCCCCACAAAGGCCACCAGCACGGCCACCAGGCCGCACAGGGAGAGGAGGAGTCCACGGGCGGCCCCGTGGAGGACAAAGGCCAGGAGAACGATCAGGAGGATCAGGTCCAGAAAAAGGGGAGAGATCTGCATAATGACACCTCGGTGAAACGAAAAGGGGGATCAGTCGGGAATATAGAGCTGGGCGGTCTCCCCGCCGATGAGATAGGCGGTGCCGTCGCCGCGGAGGGCGACGCTGCGGGCGCCCATGGTGTTGTCCAGGCTCTGGTAGAGCTGGAGGTCCCGGGTGTAGATGGAAAGAGAGGTGGCGGTGAGCACGGCCACGTACCGGCCGGCGGCGGAGAGGTCCAGGATCTGCTCTTCCAGCTCCAGGGCGCCGAGGGTCTGGCCCTGGGCGTCCACGGTGGTGAGGGAGGCGGCGCTGCCCGCCCGGTACTTGCCCAAGAGGAGGGTGGCAAAGCCGTCTCCGCCCAGGGAGTAGTCCTTCAGATAGGTGCCGCCGTAGTCAAAGGAGACCTGCCCCTCGCCGGAGAGGGGCACCATGCTCAGCCCCGTCTCCCCCAGGGCCCAGAACACCCCGCCGGAGCATCCCAGGTCCAAAATGGCGTTGTTGCCCAGGGAGCACTGGGCGAAGGGGGCGTCTCCCGTCCGGTCATAGAGGGCCAGGCTGCTTTCAAAGACGCTGTCGCTCTGGCCCACCGTGAGGACGGCGGCCACCTCGCCGTCCTGGGAGAGGATGCTGTCCATGACGAACCGGGAGGAGATGCGGATGGCCATATCGGGCTGGTAGCCGCTGTCGTAGAGGGTGACCACGCCCTTATAGCCGGTCTCCCGGGTGACCACGGCCAGGGTGCCGCCGGGCCCCATACGGGCGGAGAGGATCTCATGGCCCTGCTCGGCGTCCAGAGAAAAGACCTGCTTCCGGCCGGCGTAGACCCGCAGCACGGTGCCGCCGGCGTCGTAGACCACGGCGGCCTCCTCCCGGACGTCGGCCATGGGGCGGGCGAAGGAGAGGGATTCGCTGATATACTCCACACCGGCGGGAGAGTAGAGCCGGACGCCGGCGGAGGACCACACCAGCAGGTCCTCCCCCAGGTTGGAAAAGCCGCCCCGGCCGGAGCTGTCCACCTGGAAGGGCGCCGCCTGGCCGGTGTCCTCCCGCTCCAGGGAGCGGTAGGTGAAATAGCGTTTGACGGCGTCCAGGTTGATCCTGTCCCGGAAGGCCACCAGCGCCACCGCGCCCAGCAGCAGGACCAGGGTGAGGAGGAAGGCCAGCAGGCGGAGGAGGAGGCTGGGTTTCTTTTTGGGCGCCGGGGGGACCGGCTTGAGTTCTTCCATGTGATACCCTCCCGGGGATGGGAATTGAGGGAGACCAGGGCGGCTTACAGCACGTCCTCGTCGTACCACAGCTTGGTCATGTACAGCCCGCCCGGCGGCACCGTGGGGCCGGCGGCGGTGCGGTTTTTGCTCTCCAGGATGGCGCTCACGTCCTCCGGGGCGAACTTGCCCTCGGCGGCGTAGACGCAGGTGCCCACCATGGCCCGCACCATGTTATAGAGAAAGCCGTTGGCGCACACCCTGCACTCGATGAGGTCGCCGGTGCGGGTGATGTCGAAGTAGTACACCGTGCGGACGGGGGAGCGGACCTCGGTGCCCACCGCCCGGACGGCGGAGAAGTCGTGGGTGCCCACGAAGCAGTCGGCGGCCCGCTGCATCACCCTCTCGTCCAGACGCCTGGGGTAGAACCAGGCCCGGTCCACGTAGAAGGCGTTGCCCAGCCGGGAGTTGTAGATGCGGTAGGTGTACTCCTTCTTCCGGCAGGAGCCGATGGCGTTGAAGTCCTCCGGCACCTCGGTGGCCTTGACCACCACGATGTCGTCGGGCAGGCGGGTGTTCACCGCCAGGGGGATGCGGTCGCACGGGATGCGGTAGGCGGTGCGGAAGTTGGCCACGTAGACCTCGGCGTGGACGCCGGCGTCGGTGCGCCCGGCGCCGGTACACTTCACCGGGTGGCACACCACGGTGGAGAGGGCCTTTTCCAGGGTCTCGGCCACCGTGACGGCGTTTTTCTGCACCTGCCAGCCGTGGTAGTTGGTGCCCACGTACATGAGCTTGAGGGCGATGTTCCTTGTCATAGGTCATGCAGCGGCCGCAGGGCCGCACTCCTTGTCGATATCAGATCCCCAGGGTCCGGAGGACCGCCACCACGGCCACCAGGGCGCAGCCGCCCAGAAGGGCGGCGATGTCGGAGCCCCGGTAGCGCAGCTGCCGCAGCCGGGTGCGGCCCTCGCCGCCGTGGTAGCAGCGGCACTCCATGGCGGTGGCCAGCTCGTCGGCCCGCCGGAAGGCGGAGATGAAGAGGGGCACCAGCAGGGGCACCAGGGCCCTGGCCTTCTGGAAGAGGTTGCCGGTGTCGAAGTCGGCCCCTCTGGCCTTCTGGGCGGACATGATCTTGTCGGTCTCCTCGATGAGGGTGGGGATGAAGCGCAGGGCGATGGACATCATCATGCTCAGCTCATGGACGGGGACGCGGACCTTTTTGAGGGGGCCCAGCAGCTTTTCCAGGCCGTCGGTGAGCATGATGGGGGAGGTGGTGTAGGTGAGCAGGAAGGTGCCGGTGATGAGGAAGGAGATGCGCAGCACCATGAAGAAGGCGGCCCACAGCCCCTCCACCGTGATCTTCAGAAATTTCCACTGCCAGATGGGGTCGCCGGGGGTGTAGAAGATGTTGAGCACGGCGGTGAGCACGATGATGAACAAAATGGGCCGCATGCCCCGGAGGATGACCTTGGGCCGGATCTTGGAGACGGCCACGCAGGCGCACAGCACGGCGAAGAGCACCACATAGGCCGCTCCGCCCTTGGCGGAGAAGAGGGCGATGATATAGAGGATGGTGCACAGCAGCTTGGTCCGGGGGTCCAGGCGGTGGATGGGGGTATTTCCGGGGAAATACTGTCCCAGCGTGATGTCCTTGAGGGCCATTTACACCGCCCCCTTTCCGGCCAGGTAGTCCCGGACGGCGGCCCTGGCCTGGTCGATGGTGTAGACCGAGGGGTCGATGTCCACCCCCATGGCCCGGAGCCGGTGAAAGACCCGGGTGACCTGGGGGACGCCCAGGCCCATGGCCTCCAGCTCGTCCCCGTGGGCAAAGACCTCCCGGGGAGCGCCGGAGAAGGGGATGCGCCCCTTGCTCACCACCACCAGCCGGTCCACGCTCCGGGCCACCTCCTCCATGGAGTGGGAGACCAGGAGGATGGTGGCGTTTTTGGCCCTGTGGTAGTCCCGGATGTTGCCCAGGATGGACTCCACGCCCACCGGGTCCAGTCCGGCGGTGGGCTCGTCCAGGATGAGGACGGCGGGCTCCATGGCGATGACCCCGGCGATGGCCACCCGGCGCTTCTGTCCGCCGGAAAGCTCGAAGGGGGACTTTTCCAGGACCTCGCCGCTCAGGCCCACGAAGGCGGCGGCGGCGCGGACCCGGCGGTCCACCTCCCCCTCGTCCAGCTTCATGTTCCGGGGGCCGAAGGCGATGTCCTTGTAGACCGTCTCCTCGAAGAGCTGGTACTCCGGGTACTGGAACACCAGCCCCACCTGGAACCGGGTCTGATGGGTGCGCTCCTTGGTCTCCCAGATGTCCTTCCCCTCAAAGAGGACCTTGCCCGAGGTGGGCTTCAGAAGGCCGTTGAGGTGCTGGATGAGGGTGGACTTGCCGGAACCGGTCCGGCCGATGATGCCCAGGTACTCCCCGCGGTAGGCGGCGAAATCCACCTCCTCCAGGGCGGCGTGCTCAAAGGGGGTGCCGGTGGAGTAGATGTGGCTGAGTTTTTCCGTTTGTATAATGGCGTCCAAAAGCGGATCAGTCCTTACATTTGGAAGTAGAAGCGTCCTTTTCCAGCCTGTACAGCTGGTCCTGAAGGAAGCAGACCTGGGCCTCCAACCGCCTCAGGCGCATCCACAGCGCCGTGATGAGTCCGCCCAGGGCGGCGAGGATTAGGCTCGGGAGGAGACAGAGGAAAAACCAGTAGTTCCCGTCAGAAAGAGAGACGCACAGGGTGAGCAGGAGCAGGGAGGCGAAAAAGACAAGGATGCAGATCCCGATGACGGGGTGGTTCCAGTCGCTGTTCATAGGCGGCCTCCTTTTTATTCTGCCAGCAGGTCGTAGAGGGCCTGGGCGCACTCCTCGTCGGAGAGGGCGTCCAGGGGGAGGTCCAGGCCGTCCTTCCGGAGGGTCCAGCACAGCTCCACCGTCTCGGGGACGGTGAGGCCCACCGATTTGAGGGCCTCCACGTGGGAAAAGACCTCTCTGGGGGCGCCGTCGGCCACCACATGGCCGTCGGACATGACCACCAGCCGGTCGGCCTGGGCGGCCTCGTCCATGTGGTGGGTGATGAGGACCACCGTCACCCCGGCGGTCCGGTTGAGGTCCTTGATGGTGTCCATGACCTCCCGACGGCCCACCGGGTCCAGCATGGCGGTGGGCTCATCCAGGACGATGCACCGGGGCGCCATGGCCAGCACCCCGGCGATGGCCACCCGCTGCTTCTGCCCGCCGGAGAGAAGATGGGGGGCGTGCTCCCGGAACTCGTACATGCCCACGGCCTTGAGGGCGTCGTCCACCCGGCGGCGGATCTCCTCCGGGGGGACCCCCAGATTCTCCGGGGCGAAGGCCACGTCCTCCTCCACCACGTTGGCCACGATCTGGTTGTCCGGGTTTTGAAAGACCATGCCCACGGTGCGCCGGATGTCCAGCAGCCGGCCATCGTCGGCGGTGTCGATGCCGTCCACGTAGACCTTCCCCCCGGTGGGGAGGAGGATGGCGTTCATGTGCTTGGCCAGGGTGGATTTGCCGGAGCCGTTGTGGCCCAGCACGGCCACGAAGGACCCGGCCTGGATGCTCAGGTCCACCCCGTCCAGCACCACGGGGGTGACCCCCTCGGCGGCGGGATAGGAGAACCGGAGGGCCCGGGTCTCGATGATGTCACTCATGGTAAAAGACCTCGCAGTCGGGAAAAAGTGGCGGGACTCAGCCCAGGCTGGTCCAGCGGCCGGTGGCGCCGCAGGGGAGGACCAGGCCGGTGTCGGTGACGGGAAGGCCCAGCTCCTGGCTGTGGGTGCGGCCGCCCCAGCGCTTGGAGACCACCGTCTCCAGAATGTAGGTGAGCACCGACGGGGCAAGGCCCGTGGTGTAGGAGTTGATGAGGAAGAAGAGCGGGTCGTCGGAGAGGACCCCCGCCACCAGGTTCACGAAGGGCCACAGGTTCTCCTCCAGCTTCCACACCTCGCCGGAGGGACCCCGGCCGTAGGAGGGCGGGTCCATGATGACGGCGTCGTACCGGCGGCCCCGGCGGATCTCCCGCTCCACGAACTTGCCGCAGTCGTCCACGATCCAGCGGATGGGGGCGTCGGAGAGGCCGGAGAGCTTTGCGTTCTCCCGGGCCCAGGCCACCATGCCCCGGGCGGCGTCCACGTGACAGACCGAGGCCCCCGCCGCCGCGCAGGCCACCGACGCGCCGCCGGTGTAGGCGAAGAGGTTGAGCACCGACACGGGCCGCCCCGCCTTTTTAATCTGCTCCCGGGCAAAGTCCCAGTTGGCGGCCTGCTCGGGGAAGAGGCCGGTGTGCTTAAAGTTCATGGGCTTGACCTGAAAGGTGAGGTCCCGGTAGCGGACCTGCCACTGCTCGGGGACGTCCTTTTTCTCCCACTGCCCGCCGCCGGTGGAGGAGCGGGCGTAGCGGGCGTTGGGCCGCCGCCACAGGGGGTTGTCCCGGGGCGTGTCCCAGATGGCCTGGGGGTCGGGCCGGACCAGGATGCGGTCTCCCCAGCGCTCCAGCTTTTCCCCCCTGCCGCAGTCGAGCAGCTCATAATCCTTCCAGTTCGACGAGACCCACATGGCGTCGCTCCTCCTCGTTCTCTCTATGCAAATCGCTTGATTATACCATAAAAAAAAGAGAGGGTCAATTCATTCCCCGCCGGGGAGATTTGTCGGGAACGGTTGAGTTGCGGCGGACATTGTGATAAAATGAACCGAAGCATACTTCGGGCGTCGTCCGCCCGTGGAGAAGAGGAAAAGGAGGAAGGGGCACATGGAGCGAGGCGAGTGTACCTTTCGGACGGCTGTGGTAGGCGGTTTCAACCGCCAGGACGTCCTGAATTATATCGAGAGCAGCACCCGGGCGAACCGGGAAAAGACGGCGGCTCTGCAAAAAGAGGTGGAGCGCCTTCGGGCGGCCAACGAGGCCCTCAGCCGGGAAAAGGAGGAGCTGGCCCAGAAGGAGGCGGCCCTCCGGAAGGAGAGCGAGCGGCTGCGGAAGTCCACCGCCAGCCAGGGGAGCGAGCTGGAGACGGTCCAGGCGGAGCTCGCCCGGGAGCGGGAGGAGCGGCAGGCCCTCCAGCAGGAGCTGGAGGGCTACAAGGAGCGGTGCGCCAAGTGGGAGGGCGGAGCCAAGGCTTACGACGACCTGAAGGACCGCACCGCCACCATCGAGCTGGAGGCCCGGCAGCGGGCCCGCGCCATTGAGAGCGCCGCCGAGGAGAAGGCCAAGAAGCTGCGCACCGAGGCCGAGCAGATCCTCTACAAGGTCCAGGCGGGCTACGGCCGCCTGCGGGGGGACGTGGACGCCACCATCACCCACGCCAGCGGCGAGCTGGGCCGGGTGGACAAGGCCCTGGAGCAGGTCCGCTCGGAGTTTGCCGAGCACGACGCCTCCCTGGAGCGGCTGCTCCAATCCTGCCGGGAGGCGACCCGCCGGGTGCCGGAGCCCGTGCCCCTGAAAGAGTCCTGAGCACCGCGCGCCGCCCCGCCGGAAGCCCCTGTGAGGTCTCCGGCGGGGCGGCGCGGCTTGTCTGCCGGTGACGAGGAAAAGGGGTGGAAATGTTCCCCGCCCTGTGCTAATATAATGTCTGCGGAATAAGCCGCATAGCGGTTTACGCGCGCGGCGGCAGCCCCTGTGAGGCAGCTCAGCTTATCCGGGGCCGGAACCGCCCCACAGGCATAACATCGAGGGAGGACCAGACTTTGAGCTATCTTTTTTCCATCGCCATGGGCTTTTTGCAGGGCGTGGCGGAATTTCTGCCCATCTCCAGCTCCGGCCACCTGACCCTGTTCCAGTACTTTTTCTCTCCGGAGCAGAACCCCGAGGAGCTGGACATGCTCTTTACCATCCTGCTCCACTTCGGCACTTTGATCTCGGTGTGCGTCTACTACTGGCGGGACGTGGTCGACATGATCCGGGAGTTCTTCCTGGGTCTGGCCGACCTCTTCTCCCGGCGGGGCGGCCACACAGGCCGGCCGCCGGAGGCCCGGCGGCTGGTGCTGATGATCGTGGTGGCCACCCTGCCCCTCTTCGCCGTGCTGCTGGTAAAGGATGTGGTGGACGCCGCCTTTACCAACGTGACCTTCGTCTCGGCCGCCCTCATCGCCACGGGTTTCCTCCTCTTCTTCTCCGACCGGATGGCCAAGGGGAGAAAGAACGCCCGCACCGCCACCATGCTGGACGCCCTGCTGGTGGGCTGCGCCCAGGCGGTGGGCACCCTGCCCGGCATCTCCCGGGCGGGGATCACCATCTCCGCCGGTATGCTCCGGGGCTTTGACCGCTCCTTTGCCGTGCGCTTCTCCTTCCTCATGTCCCTCCCGGCGGTGCTGGGGGCCAACATCCTGGAGGTGGCCGACGCCGTTCAGACCGGCGGCGTGGATACGAGCCGGCTGCCCATGTACCTGGTGGGCATGGCAGTCTCCGGCGTGGTGGGCTATTTTGCCATCCGGCTGGTGAATCTGCTGGCCAGCAAGGGGAAATTCGGCGCCTTCGCCTACTACTGCTGGGCGGTGGGCACCCTCTCTCTGGTGGCCAGCTTCCTGGTCTGAGAGAGGTCATGATCCGGGCGGCCGCGTCAGAGCGCGGCTGCCTTTTTGAAAGGATGGTTCCATGGCGACCACACAGAAGAAAACCACGGGGGGGAAGCGGACGGCCTCCTCCAGCGGAAAGCGGAGCGGCTCCGGCAGCTCGGCCGCCAGGAAGAGCGGCGGCCGGGGGAAGAGTGCCCCTCAGCCCAAGCCCATCCGGCGGGAGGTTGGGGCGGTCGTCTGCCTGCTGCTGGCCTTCTTCGCCGCCTTCGGCTATTTTCACATTCAGGCGGTCTTTATCGACCTCTTTTGCAGCCTCCTCAAGGGCCTGTTCGGCTACGGCTTCTGGCTGGCTCCCCCCATGCTGGTGGTGGCCAGCTATATCCTGGCCTTCCACCGGGGACGCCCCGTGCGCCTGCGGCTGTGGTGCGCCCTGCTGACCCCCCTGGTCATGGGGGCCATTCTCCACCTCTTCCTGTTCCAGGGGGAGTTTTCCTTCCAGTGGTCGGCCATCGGCGGGCTCTGGGAGCAGGGCCAGGCGATGACGTCCGGCGGCGTGGTGAGCGGGCTGCTGTCTGAAGGGCTCGCCTTCATCTTCAGCTCCATCGGGGCCGGACTCATTTTGATCCTCTGCCAGCTCCTCATGTTCCTGGGGGCCTTCCACCTCTCCATCCCGGAGATCGTGGACGCCATCCGCAGCCGGCCCCATCCGGAGTACGAGTATGTGGAGGAGCCGGAGCCGGTGGAGAAGCCCGTCCGCCGCCGTCCGGAGCCGGAGCGCCGGCGGGCGGCCATCGACATCCCCGTGGACGACGGTCCCGCCCCTCAGCCGGAAAAGCCCCAGGGCTGGAGCTTCTTCCCCCGGAAGGAGCGGCTCTTCAACCGGCAGGCGGGGGCGCTGCCCCCGGACCAGGTGCTCACCGGCGCCCGTCCCATGGCGGAGGAGCCCCAGCCCCAGCCCGAGCCTGTCCCCGCGCCGGAGACGCCGCCGGTCCCGCCGGTCCGGGAGGCCGCGCCGGAGCCGGTGGAGCCCCAGCCCCAGCCGCAGCCCCCGGTGACGCCGCCGCCTCCCCCCATGCCCGAGATCGTCCGGGAGCCGGCGGTGGAGAAGGTCTCCGCCAAGGAGGCCCAGGCCGAGGCGGCCCAGGTGGGAGAGGACATCGAAAAGAACCTGGCCGAGGCCCTGCCCGCGGTCTACCAGTACCCGCCGGTCTCCCTCCTCACCGAGGGGGGTGGCGAGGTGGGGGCGGGCGCCCAGGCCGAGCTGCGGATGAACCAGGAGCGCCTGGCCGACACCATCCGCTCCTTCGGCATCGAGGCCCAGATCACCGACGTGACCCGGGGCCCCTCGGTGACCCGGTACGAGGTGGAGCTGGACCAGGGCGTCCGGCTCAACAAGCTCACCAACCTCTCCGACGACATCGCCCTGGCCCTGGGGGCCACCGGCGTCCGCATCGCCCCCATTCCGGACAAGATCGCCACCGTGGGCATCGAGGTGCCCAACAAGCTGGTGAGCCCCGTCCACATCCACGAGGTCATCGACTCCAAGGCCTTCCGGGACCACCCCTCCAAGGTGGCCTTCGCCGTGGGCAAGGACATCGCCGGCAACTGCATCGTGGGCAACATCGCCAAGCTGCCCCACCTGCTCATCGCCGGTACCACCGGCTCCGGTAAGTCGGTGTGCACCAACTCCCTCATCATCTCCCTCCTCTACAAGGCCACCCCGGAGGAGGTCCGCCTCATCATGGTGGACCCCAAAATGGTGGAGCTGGGCATTTACAACGGCATCCCCCATCTCCTCATCCCGGTGGTCACCGACCCCAAAAAGGCCGCCGGCGCCCTCCAGTGGGCGGTCACCGAGATGATGAAGCGGTACCGCACCTTCTCCGAGGCGGGGGTGCGCAAGCTGGAGGAGTACAATGCTCTGGCCGCCCGCACGGAGGGGATGGAGAAGATGCCCTTCATCGTGGTGGTCATCGATGAGCTGGCCGACCTGATGCTGGTGGCCGCCAAGGAGGTGGAGGAATCCATCTGCCGGGTGGCCCAGATGGGCCGGGCCGCCGGGATGCACCTGGTCATCGCCACCCAGCGGCCCTCCGCCGACGTGATTACCGGCCTGATGAAGGCCAACATCCCCAGCCGCATCGCCTTTGCCGTGGCCTCCGCCATGGAGTCCCGGATCATTCTGGACACCCAGGGGGCCGAGAAGCTGGTGGGCCGGGGGGATATGCTCTTCGCCCCCCTGGGCTCCGGCAAGCCCACCCGGGTGCAGGGCTGCTTCATTTCGGACGCCGAGGTGGCCTCGGTGGTGGACTTCGTGAAGAAGAACAGCGGCGCCGCCCAGTACGACGACCAGGTGATGGAGGAGATCGAACAGCACGCCGCCGAGAAGGACAAGGCCTCCAAGGGGGTGGGCGGCTCCGCCCCCGACGAGGAGGACGGGGAGTTCGACGAGCTCATCGACGCCGCCGCCGAGGTGGTGGTGGAGACGGGGCAGGCCTCGGTCTCCATGCTCCAGCGGCGGCTGAAGCTGGGCTACGCCCGGGCCGCCCGGCTGGTGGACCAGCTGGAGGAGAAGGGCATCGTGGGCCCCTTCGAGGGCAGCAAGCCCCGGCAGCTGCTCATCACCAAGGAGCAATGGCAGGAGATGAAATACCGCCGGGGCGGCGCCCCCGCTCCCGGCTTCCCGCCCGCTCAGGGAGAGCCCTCCGCCGCCGACGCGCCCCCCTTCGACGTGGAGGAGGCCCTGGACCGCTCGGAGGAGGATACCCTGTGACCGGGGGAGGCGAATTATTTCATTTTCATTAAATTTTCCCGGAAGGGCTTTACAGGTCCCCTCTTTTGGAGTAGACTAGTGCACAAGAGAATCCAACAGATCATGCGAGGTGTTTTTGATGGCGGATATGGACTTCACCCGGAAATTCAACCTGGGGGACCAGCGGGACCTGGAGATCAAAACCATCCTGTCCACGGTGTACCAGGCCCTTCAGGAGAAGGGCTATAACCCCATCAA
>DXDV01000312.1 GCA_019115345.1 Candidatus Intestinimonas stercorigallinarum
TCAAAATCTCCCGGACCTTGTCCACCGGCATATTCATCTCCTCGGAGATCTCCTCGGGGCTGGGGTCGTGGCCCAGCTCCTGGAGGAGCTGCCGGGAGACCCGGATGACCTTGTTGATGGTCTCCACCATATGGACGGGGATGCGGATGGTGCGGGCCTGGTCGGCGATGGCCCGGGTGATGGCCTGCCGGATCCACCAGGTGGCGTAGGTGGAGAATTTATAGCCCTTGGTGTAGTCGAACTTCTCCACCGCCTTGATGAGGCCCAGATTGCCCTCCTGGATGAGGTCCAGGAAGAGCATGCCGCGGCCCACATACCGCTTGGCGATGGAGACCACCAGCCGGAGGTTGGCCTCGGCCAGGCGCTGCTTGGCAGCCTCGCCCCGCTTGATGGCCCGCCTGAGCGCCTTCTCCTCCTCAGGGGTGAGGGCGGTCTCCTCCCCCTTGGCCTTCAGGCGTTCGATTTCCTCCATCTGCTCCTTGGCGGCGTCGCCGGCGCCCATGTCCTGGGCCAGGCGGATCTCCTCGTCGGGAGTCAGCAGGTTCACCTTGCCGATCTCCTTGAGGTACATGCGCACCGGATCGTCGATGCCGAAGGAGTCCACCAGGGTGTTGGGGTCCACGATCTCCTCTTCGGGGATCTCCTCGATCTCCTCCAGGCTGGGGACCTCGTCCACCAGCTCGGGCAGATAGTCCTCTCCGGCGGTGTCGATCCCCATGTTCTCCATGGCGTCGTAGATCTTGTCCAGCTGCTCGCTTTCCAGATCCATCGATTCCAGCACGTCCATGAGCTCGCTGGAGGAGAGCTTGCCCTTCTTTTTTCCCTTGTCCAGCAGCTCCGCCAGCTTCTCGGCGCCCTGGACGCCCTCGACCACCTTCATCAACTCAGCCTTGCCGGCCTCGATCTTCGCTTCGCTGGGCGCCTGCGCCTTCTTCGGGGACTCGGCGGGCATATCCAGTATTCTCTTTCCACTCATGGACTCATCCTCCATATGCTTTCTTCTCCAGCAGCTTTTTCTGCATGGCCAGCAGCTCCTCGGACTCTCCCGCCAGCCTGCGTTTTTCTGCCTCTGTCTCTATGATCTCTATGTAATCCCTCATGGCCTGCGCGCCATTTTGGAGAGATACCGGTTTGGTGAGCACGCCGCTCAAGTGGTTCATCTCCGCCGGCTCCAGCTCCCCGGCCAGGGCGGCCAGACTGACGGTGAGCCCGTTTTTCCAGCGCTCCCGGAGCAGGGCAAAGACCTTGCCCAGCAATGGTGAGGAAAACCGCTCCGGCTCCAGCACCGCCGCGCTGCCGAAGAGCTCCGGGTCCAGCGCCACCAGGCGCAGGACGCCCTCCTCCGCCAGCGCCGAGCGCACATTGTCGTAGTGCAGAGCCCGCTCTTTCGGCTGGCTCTGGAGCGCAGGGGTCAGGTCCCGCCGCTCCTGCTGCTTTTTTTCCTTCCATCGCCGCTGGGAGCGGTCTCGCTTGACCTCCTGGGCCACCACCTCGGCGGAGACCCCGGCCAGCTCGGCGCACCGGGCGCCGTAGATCTCCCGCTCCGCCGGACTGGGCAGCTGGGCCACCACCGGGACGGCCTCCTTCAAAAACTCCACCCGCTGGGCGTCGTCGCTGAGGTCGTACTTTGCCTTCACCTGGTCGATGCGGTACTCAACGTGGTTCTCGCTCTGGTCCAGCAGCTTGGCGAAGGCCTCCGGGCCGTATTTGCCGATGAACTCGTCGGGGTCCTTGGCCCCCTTCATCCGCAGCACCCGGACCTTCATCCCCGTCTTTTCCAGCAGCCCGATGGCCCGCTGGGCGGCAGAGACGCCGGCGCCGTCGCCGTCGTAGGCGATGATCACCTCTTTGGTATACCGGGCCAGGAGCTGGGCGTGGTCCCCCGTCAGGGCGGTGCCCAGGGAGGCCACGGTGCAGTCAAAGCCGGCCTGGTGGAGGGAGAGGGTGTCCATATAGCCCTCGGTGAGGATGATGCGGCCCAGGCGGGTCTTTTTGGCGATATTCAGGGCGAACAGGTTCCGGCCCTTATTAAAGACCGGGCTGTCCGGGGAGTTGAGATATTTGGGGGTGGAGTCGTCCAGCACCCGGCCGCCAAAGCCGATGACGTCCCCCCGCAGGTCGATGATGGGAAACATGACCCGGTTCCGGAACCGGTCGTAGACCCGGCCCTCCTTGGTGCGGACCACCAGCCCGGCCTCCAGCAGGTCGCTTTTGTCGTAGCCCTTGGCCGCCATGGCGGTGATGAGGTTGTCCCAGCCCTCCGGCGCCATGCCCAGGCCGAACCGGGTCACCGTGGCTTTGGAGAGCCTGCGCTTTCCGAAGAGATAGGCCGCCCCGGCTTGTCCGGCGGGACTGTGGAGCACGCCGTGAAAGTACCGGGCCGCCTCCTTGTTGAGGGAGAGGAGCCGCTCCCGCTTCCTGCGGAAGGCCCCGTTCCCCCCGGTCTCCTCCGGCACCGTCAGTCCCGCCCGCTTGGCCAGGAACCGGACGGCGTCCGGGTAGGAGAGGTTCTCCATCTCCATGATGAAGTTGATGACCCCGCCCCCCTTGCCGCAGCCGAAGCACTTGTACATCTGGCGCTCCGGGACCACGTGGAAGGATGGGGTGCGCTCGCTGTGGAAGGGACAGCAGCCCCACAGGCTGCCGCCCTTTCGGGTCAGGGGGACATAGTCGGCCACCACATCAGCGATGTCGCACCGGGCCATCAATTCATCGATGAATTGTGCCGGGATGGCCATATTTTTCCCCCTTTCAGACTATCTTTTCCGCCTGACGGCGGCTTCATACCGGCTTGCCCTCACTTGACCCCCCAGGACATGGGGATGAAGGCGGCGGAGAACTTCTCCACGGCGTATTTGTCGGTCATGCCGGCGATGTAGTCGCACACCGCCCGCTCCACGCTCTCCCGCTCCCGGATGTCCTGGAACTCCGGGGGAAGCATGTCCGGATCGTGGCAGTAGTATTCAAAGAGGCGCAGGAGCATGTCCTGGGCCTTGGACTCCTCCCCCTTGGCCACCGGGTTGCGGTAGACATGCTCGAACATGAATTCCCGCAGGTCGTGCATGGCCTCCCGGCAGGCCTCCGACTGCCGCAGGGCGCCGGTGTCGGCGCTCTCCCGGATGATGTCGGTGGTGAGGGTGTCGATGCGCTCGGAGTGGGTGAAGCCCAGCACGTTGGAGATCTCCAGGGGGATGTCCATGGGGTAGATGATGCCGCCCCGCATGGCGTCGTCGATGTCGGCGTTGATGTAGGCGATCTTGTCCGCCAGGCGCAGGAGCTGACCCTCCAGGGTCTCCGCCGTGTCGGGTCCGGTGTGGCAGAGGATGCCCCGGCGGACCTCATAGGTGAGGTTGAGCCCCTCCCCATCCTTTTCCAGCCGGTCCACCACCCGCAGGGACTGGACGTTGTGCTGGAAGCCGCCGGGCATGATCTCGTTGAGGACCCGCTCTCCGGCATGGCCGAAGGGGGTATGGCCCAGGTCATGGCCGTAGGCCGCCGCCTCGGTGAGGTCCTCGTTGAGCTGAAGTCCCCGGGCGATGGTGCGGGCGATGCGGACCACCTCAATGGTGTGGGTCATACGGGTGCGGTAGTGGTCCCCCTCCGGCTGCAAAAAGACCTGGGTCTTATGCATCAGCCGGCGGAAGGCCTTGGAGTGGATGATCCGGTCGATGTCCCGCTGAAAGCAGGTCCGCACCGGGCAGGGCTCCACCGGACGGGCACGGCCCCGGGAATCCACCGCCAGACAGGCATAGGGCGAGAGGAAGCGCCGTTCCTGGGCCTCCCGCCGCTCTCGTTCCGTCAAGGCTCCTCACCTCCATAGAAACCGTCTGACCTGTTATACGCCGTCCGCGGGGTGAAATCCTGCCCGCCGGGAAAAATTCATAAAATATTCATTTTCCCCGCTCCCCGGTCAGGGGCGCCGCCCGGAAGTCGTGCCCGGTGACGGCGGGCGTCACCGCCCCGGCGGTGAGCTCCACGATGCGGGCCTTGAAGCCCTCCTCCCTGCCCTCGGGCAGGAACACGGCAAGGCCCACATCGGCGGCGTAGTCGGTCTCCCCCAGCAGTCCGCCCGCCGCCTCCGCCTCCTGCCGGACCCGCTCCAGCAGATGGTAGGGAAAGCGCAGTTCCACCCGGGACCACTGGCGGACCACCGAGATGCCGGCGGCGTCCAGGGCGTCCTTGGCGCTCTGGATATAGGCCCGGACCAGCCCCCCGGCCCCCAGCAGCACGCCGCCGAAATACCGGGTCACCACACAGACCACGTCCACCACGCCCTCCCGCTGAAAGACGTTGAGCATGGGCTGTCCCGCCGTCCCCTGCGGCTCTCCGTCGTCGGAATAGCGCTCGGCGCCGTCCTTGAGCCGGTAGCACCAGCAGTTGTGGCGTGCGTCATAGTGCTTCTTTCTGGTCTCCTCGATCCGGGCTCTGGCCTCGGCCTCGCTCTCCACGTGCCACACGTGGCCCAGGAAGCGGGACCGCTTCTCCACCAGCTCGGTCTCGGAGGTCTTTGTCGGGATATAGTATTCCGTCATAGCCGCCCTCATTTCTCTCCTCAGCTGTCCTGAAGATACTCGCTCAGCTGTCCCAGCAGCCTGGGGGTGCACACCGCCGTGACCAGGATGGTCTCGCCGTACTCCACCGTCTCCACCTTGGCCTCCTGGTAGAGGGTGTCCAGCACCCCGCCCTTGTCATAGGGCAGGGAGAAGGTCACCCGGTGGGCGCCGGCGTCCAGCCGGTCGCCGATCATGCTCCGGAGCCGGTCCAGCCCCTCCCCCGTCTTGGCGGAGACGGTGACGATGTCCTCGCCGTGGGGCAGGATATCTCCGCGGTACCGGTCGCACTTGTTGAACACATCCAGCCTGGGGGTCTCCGAGGCCCCCAGGTCATGGATGAGGGACTCCACCACCGCCGCCTGCTCCCGCCACTCCGGGTTGGAGGAGTCGATGACATGGAGGAGCAGATCGGCGTAGGAGAGCTCCTCCAGCGTAGCCTTGAAGGCCTCCACCAGATGGTGGGGCAGCTTGGAGATAAAGCCCACCGTATCGGAGATGAGGACGGTGCAGGTGTCCGAGATCTCCAGGGTGCGGGTGGTGGTGTCCAGGGTGTCGAAAAGCCGGTTGTTGGCCGGGATATCAGCCCCGGTGAGGGCGTTGAGGAGGGTGGATTTTCCGGCGTTGGTATAGCCCACAATGGCCACCACCGGCACCTCGTTCTTCTCCCGGCGGGTGCGCTGAGTGGCCCGCACCCGGCGCACCTGCTCCAGCTCCTCCCGCAGCTTCTGGATCTTTCGGTGGATGTGCCGCCGGTCGGTCTCCAGCTGGGTCTCGCCGGGACCGCGGGTGCCGATGGCGCCCTCCTGCCGCTCCAGGTGCGTCCACATGCCCAGCAGCCGGGGCAGCAGATATTGGTATTGGGCCAGCTCCACCTGGAGCCGGCCCTCCTTGGTCCGGGCCCGCTGGGCGAAAATGTCCAGGATCAGGGCGGAGCGGTCCAGCACCGCCACCCCCAGCTCGTCGGAGAGCACCCGCTGCTGAGAGGGGGAAAGGGCGTTGTCGAAGATGACCATGGTGGCGCCGGTCCCCTGGACCAGCTCCTTGACCTCGGCCACCTTGCCCTCGCCGATGAAGGTCCGGGAGTCCGGCGTATCCTTGTTTTGCAGGACCGTCCCCACGCACACGCCCCCCGCCGTCTCCAGCAGGGCGGAGAGCTCCTCCATGGAGGACTCGCTGGCGTTTTCCTCCCGGCTCAGACAGCCGGCGTTGAGGCCCACCAGCACCGCGCGGTCGATCTTCTCTTCTGTGGTATGGTCAGTCATAGCACCTCCGGGACGGTGTCCCTCACTTCTTTCGATAGGCCTCCACGATCTTGCCGATATACATGCGGTGGTAGTCCTTCTCCGGATACCACTTGCCGTCGGTCTCCGGGTCCAGGAAATGGGCGGGGTCGATATCCTGCCAGTACAGCTTCCGGCACACCAGCACCAGCTCCGCCTCGGCAAAGTAGAGCGCGCCGCCCTCCCCCGTACAGACTGTAAAGCCGCATTCCTTCACCTTGTCCACCTCGCGGCCGCTCTTGGACCCGCAGAGGGCCAGGGCGCTCCGGTGCTCCGGTCCGAAAAAGGCGAGGGTGAAATAGTCGCTCTTCTCCACAAATTCGTAGGTATAGCGCTGGGGGCGGATATAGCAGGTGGCCACGTCGCTGCCCCAGAGCACGCCCAGTCCGCCCCAGCTGGCGGTCATGGTGTTGCAGTGGTCCGCCGTTCCGGCGGTGATGAGCATCCACTGCTCTCCAATGAGGGAAAATACGTTCCCGTCCAGGCTCTTTACATCACATTTTTCCAGCATGACTGCGCCCTCCTATGAAAGCATCTTGTATCTTGCGCAAAGCAGTATATGCGAAAAGACCCGCGCCGAAACCGACGCGGGCCTCATGAGTACCGTGCTTACTTCTTGTCCAGACCGAACTTCTTGTTGAAGCGGCTCACGCGACCGCCGGTGTCCACCATCTTCTGCTTGCCGGTGAAAAAGGGGTGACACTTGGAGCAAACTTCCACGCGGATGTCCTTCTTGGTAGAGCCGGTCTCGATCACATTACCACAGGCGCACTTGATCGTGGTCTGCTGATAATTGGGATGGATACCTTCCTTCATTGCTGTTTCACCTCTTTCTCGTTCTGGATGAGACGGCGCAGCAAACCTCCACGCCTTACAAACGCTAGAATATGATAGCACAGTGAGAGACAGAATGCAACTGTTTTTTTCATTTTTTATCCCGCTTTTTCTGTGCCGCTCACAGCTCCACCGCCCGGTCCAGATGGAAAAACCACAGCACCTTCCGCGCCACGTTCCGCCCGGTGATCTCCTCCAGGGCGCGGCTGTACGCGGTAAGCTGGCTCCGGTAGGACTCCGCCCGCTGGGCAAGGCCGTCCTCCCCCACCCGGTCGGTCTTGAAATCCACCACCGTAATGCCCTCCAGGGTCTCAAACCAGCAGTCCACCACACCCTGGAGGAGCACCTCCTCCCCCTCGCCGGCCTGGGGATAGTAATCCCGGGCGGGCGCCAGGATGGAGAATTTGAACTCCCGCTGAAGGCCGTCCGCCTTCAGGAGCTCCCGGCCCAGCGGCGAGGCGAAGAGGGCGGCGATCCGCTCCGGGTCCACCGCCTCCCCCTGCTGGGGTGTGATGATCTGCGCCTGGACCAGCCGTCCGATCTCCTCCGTCACACCCCGCTTGGTGGTGGACTTGGCGAAATCGAGAAACTGCATCACCAGATGGAGAGCGGTGCCGCGCTGGGCGGAGGTAAGGCCCAGCGCCTCCGCCGCGAAGCGGGGCCGGGGAAACAAAATGGGCCGGGGCGGCTGAGGGGCGGTCTCCGCCGCCTCCTGATCCAGATGCCGCCCCTTGAGCTGGGTGGCGGTGAGCTTGGAGGGGATGGTGGTGTCCGGCAGGTGGGGATACCTCCAGGAGAGATTACGGGTCAGACGCTCCAGATCCAGCGTGGCGGCGCCGCGCGCCGCTTCCTCCACCGGCGCCGGACGACGTCCCTCCGGCGGCGTCCCCAGCCGGCTCCCCTCCACCCAGCGGATGTCCCATGCCGGCCCGCATTCGGCGGCAGTCAGGGGGATTTCCCGCTCCATGGCCTGCCGCAGCATGCCGGCGTCGGGCCGGACCAGAGCCGCCAGCAGTACCCATTGGGCCACCGACTGGGTGGCCAGCAGAGCCTGGGGGTCCACCGGGCATGCGGCGTCCTCGGCGAGCCGCCGCAGGTCCCGGGCGCCGCCGGTGAGGGCGCAGGTCAGGATGAGCTTGTCCTTGGCCCGGGTCATGGCCACGTAGAGGAGCCGCAGCTCCTCCGCCATCATCTCCCGTTCCAGCTGCGCGGCCACCGCCTGCCGGGCCAGGGTGGTGAACTCCACCATCCGCTCCGGGTCCAGACCCTTGGGTCCCACCCCCAGCTTGGGGTGGAAGAGCATGGGCTTCTGCATGTCCTCCCGGTTGAGCCGCCGGGACAGTCCGCACAGAAAGACCACCGGGAACTCCAAGCCCTTGGAGCGGTGGATGCTCAGGATGCGGATTCCGTTCCCCTCCCCCGCCGGACCCGGGGAGGCCAGCCTGCCGCCGGCGCTGAGCACCCGGTCCAGGTAAGAGAGAAAGCCGTAGAGTCCCTTGTGGCCGGCGGACTCAAAGTCTCGGGCGCACTGGGCCAGGGCCAGCAGGTTGCCCCGACGGGTCTCCCCATCCCCCAGACCGCCGAACACGCCCAAAAAGGCAAAGCGGTCGTAGACCTCCCAGAGGAGCTGCTGGCAGCTCATGTCGCAGGAGAGGTCCCGGAGCCGGTCCAGCTCATCCAGAAATTCCCTGACATCCTCGCCTCCGTCGGCCAGCATGGCCCCATAGAAATCGGTGTCCGGGGCGGCGGCGCGGATCTGCGCCAGCCGGTCCGCTGAAAAGCCCCACACCGGCGAGCGGAGCACCGAGATGAGGGGGACGTCCTGCCGGGGATTGTCGATGATCCGCAGACAGGAGAGGGTCACCGACACCTCCGTGGAGGAGAGGAAGTCGGACCCGCCCTCGGCCTCCCAGGCCAGGCCCTGCTCCCCCAGCGCCCGGGCGTAGTGCCCCAGGACGGTGTTGGGAGAGCGGAGCAGGATGACCACGTCTCCCGCCTCCACTGGCCGGGTCTCCTCCGCCGAGAGGGTGACAGGAAAGCCGCTGTCCAGCAGCTCCCGGATGCGCCGGGCCACGAAGCGGGCCTCCAGCAGGTCCCGGCCGGGCTTCCGCTCCCCCGAGTCCCCCTCCGGCTCCACCTCCGAGAGGTCCAGGGCGTCCAGCTCCACGGCATAGTCCTCCGTCCGGCCGGGAAAGGAGCCGCCGGGATAGAGGGCCTCGTCGGCGGTGTAGTCCATCTCACCGAAGGGGACCGACATCAGATTGCGAAAGAGGAAGTTGACTCCCTCCAGCACCTGGGGCCGGGAGCGGAAGTTCCGGGTCAGCAGCACCCGGCGGGACTCCCCCTCTTCGGCCCGGTCATAGGGCGGGAAGGTCCGGTACTTGCCCAGGAAGATGGTGGGGTCGGCCAGCCGGAAGCGGTAGATGGACTGCTTCACATCCCCCACCATAAAAAGGCGCTTTCCCCCCATGGAGACGGCGTCAAAGATGGTGTTTTGGACCTCATTGGTGTCCTGGTACTCGTCCACCATCACCTCCGCGTAGCGGCTGCCCACCCGCTCCGCCAGCTCCGAGGCCGTGCCGTCGGGCTCACGCAGGAGCCGCACCGCCAGATGCTCCAGGTCGGAGAAGTCCAGCAGCCGCCGCCGGCGCTTGAGGGCGGTGTAGCTCCGCTCCAGGTCCTCCACCAGGGCGAAGAGCCCCCGGACCGCCGGAGCCACCGCCCGCAGGTCGGCCAAAAGCTGCTCGCTGCCGTCGGCAAACCGCTCCGCCAGCTTTCCAATCCGCTTTTTGCACATCTCCCGGAGGCTCTTGATCCGCTCCTGGGCGGCGGGGTCCTCGCAGCCTCGCACCGCTCCCAGCCGCGGAAAGGCGACGGCGGCCCGCTCCGCCGCCTGGTCCCACCCCTGGCTCAGAGCCTCCTGAAATGCCCTCAAATCGGCCAGAGTCTCCGCGATGCTGGGGGCGTAGCCCCGGCTGAGCTTTTCGTCCCCCCGGCACAGCGCCAGGGCCTCTTCCATCCGTCCCGCCCAGTAGCCGACCTGCTCCGCCGCCTGGGCCAGCAGCAGACGGCCCCAGACCGTCTCCCCGGCGTCGGCCACCTCCGCCAGCTCAAAGGCTTCCGCCTGCGCCGCCAGCCAGGCGCCGGGGTCCGGGTGGCTCTGTACTTTATGGTAGATGTCTATGGCGATCTCCACCAGACGGCTGTCATCCCGTCCGGCGGACATGGTATCCAGGAGCCTGGCAAAGTCCCCCTGAGGCTGGATGCCGGCATACCGCTCCTCCAGCACCTGATCCATGGCCTGGAGGGTCAGCGCACCCGCCTCGCTCTCATCGCATAGCCGCAGGTCGGCCTCCAGATCCAGCAGGTGGCCGTGCTCCCGCAGGAGCTGGGCGCAGAAGGCGTGAATGGTGGAGATCTGAGCCTTGTAAAGCAGTATCGCCTGTCGCCGTAAATGCCGGTCTCCCGGACGCTCCGCCAGCCGGGCGGAGAGCTCCTGGGCGATCCGGCCCCGCAGCTCCGCCGCCGCCGCCTTGGTGTAGGTGATCACCAGGAAGCGGTCGATATCCGCGCCCTCTTCCACCTGCCGCAGCAGCCGTTCCACCAGCACCCTGGTCTTGCCGGAGCCGGCGGCGGCGGCCACCAGCAGGCCGCCGCCCTGATTTTCCACCGCGATCCGCTGTTCGTCCGTCAGCGGGAAGCCCATGCCGCCGCCTCCTTTCTCATCCCGTCAGCCATCCCCCTGCTCCTCCCGCTCCACATACGACCAAAAGGCTTCTCCATCAACGGATGGCAAGTATCTCCGCCTGTCGGTTCCCCGCCCATCCTCAAAGTGGCAGGCGGCGGCGTAATCGCAGTAGAGACAGGCGTTTTTTTCCGGTCCCCGCCAGAAGGGGTCGGCGTCGATAACGCCGGAGGCCAGCTCCCCGGCGATTTCCCGCAGGATCCGCTGGGTATGGCGTTTGAGCTTTCCCAGCCGCTCCGCGGTCACCAGAGCCTCTCCTGTGATGGCGCCCGTGCGGCTGGACACCTTGACGGGCAGGAAACGGGGCGCCCCGCCGCCCATGTCCTCCATAGCCTCCAAAATCTCCGGGTCGTCCAGCAGCAGGCCGTGCCGGCGCAGCTCGGCGTCCATCTGACGCCGCCGCTCCTCCTCCGGCATGCTGCGGCTTCCCTTCGCCACCGCGGCCCGGGCGGGCAGATAGAGCACACCGGCCGGTGTGACAGCGTAGTTGTAAAGGGATTCTCCCTTCTCCTCTAGTGTGAAGAGGTAGAGCAGCATCTGAAGCCCCAAGCCGTTCCAGACCTCCGTGAGATCGAAGGATTTCCGGCCCGTTTTATAGTCCACCACCCGGAGGTAGAGCCGTCCGTTATGGACCCAGCCGTCCACCCGGTCCACGAAGCCGGACACGCTGATGGTGACCCCTTCTACGGTGAGCTCCACCGGCGGCAGATCCCCCCGGTTCCCAAAGCCCAATTCAAAGGAGATGGGCTGGAACCGGGAGACCGAGAGCTCCTCCAGCACATTTTCCACCACCTGGGTCACCGGCCGCTGCAGGCGGCTGAAGAGGTAGAGGAAGCGGGGGCTCTTGCTCTCCAGCCCCCCCAGCTCCTGGGCGATGTACTGCTCCATGATGGCCCGGATCTGCTTTCGCACCTGGCTCCGGTCCCAGGTCCAGCCTCCGCTGCCGTCCTCCACCTTCCAGGCGGTGTCCTGGAGCATGTGCTCCAGAACATAGTGGACGAAGGTCCCGTACTCCGGCGCCTGGAACCCGGCGGCCTGCCGCGGCCTGGCTTTGAGCCCGTATTGCATGAAATAGGAGAAATGGCAGGAGCGGTGCTTGTCCATCCGGGAGGCCGACATGGGCACGTTCCGCCTATAGAGGGCGGCCACCGAGTCCCGGCTCAGGCGTCCCCGCTCCAGCGCCGCCCCCCGTTCCAGCCGCTCCACCAGCGGCGCCAGCGGCGGCTGCTCCTTCAGCAGCGCGCCCACCTCCGGGTGCTGCCCCGCCAGCTCCAGGGCGGGCCGGGGCGCGGCCAGGCGGAAGGCGCCGCCCAAAGCCTGCTCCCGCAGGGGGGCAGCCTCCGGGAAGAGCCGCCGCAGCCGGTCCCACAGGAAGGATGGCCGCTGCTCCTCTCCCTGTGGGCCCACAGCCGCCCAGCTCACCGTCAGATACCGGCTGGGCCGGGTACAGGCGGCGTAGACGATGGTCATCTCCCGGTCCAGCTTGTCGGTCAGCCGGGGGGAGAGCTCCAGGCCCAGGGAGGCCAGGAGACTGCGGTCGTCATCGGTAAAGAGACCCGGCGCAGACGCCACCTGGGGCAGCGCCCCGTCGTCCGCCCCCAGGAAAAAGAGGGCGGCACACTGCCGGTCCCCCGAGCGGGCGGCGTCTCCGGCGGTGACACGGTCCAGGGAGACCGGGATGGCCCCCACATCGTACTGGGACAGGACCAGCTTCAGCAGCTGGGCAAACTCCTCCAGTCCAAGGGGCGTCCGGCCCAAAATGGCGGCGCACTGCTCCAGGCCACCGCAGAGGATCTCCCATAGCTGGCCGTACTCCTCCGCCCGCTTGAGCTCTCCCCGGCTCCGCAGGACCTCCGCCCGCTCCTCCAGCCGGCTGGGGAGCTGGATCTCCTCCAAAAACCTGTAAAGTGCGATCGCCTGCCCCTCTCCGGTCTCGTCGGTGTTGCGCCGCAGGACCTCCAGGGGGGCGGTCATTTGGCGGCGGAGCCGGTTCAGACGGTCCAACAGGGCCTGGTCCTCCTCGGTCGTGGGGCAGCCGTAGCCCCTCGGGTGCATGGTCCAGTCGGCGGCCGACGTCCAGCGGCTTCCCTTCAGGTTCCATTTGAGTACATAGTTTTCCAACAGGTCGCAGTCCGACCGGGCAAGCCCCGTCAACCCCGTTTTCAAATAGCGGAACACATCGCCGCTCTCATATTCCCCCGCCACGATGTCCAGTGCGCCAGTGACCACCGCGAAGACCGGCTTTTGCAGCACGTCGGTCATGCTGTCCAGAAAGACCGGCACTTCATAGCGGGCAAACACCTCCTCAACGAGGGGGGCATAGCGGTCAAAGCCCCGGGCCACCACCCCGATCTCCCGGAAGCGAAGCCCCTCTGACCGGGTCAGCCGAAGTATCTCCGCCGCCGTCCACTCCACCTCCGACCGGGGCGTGGCGGCCGTGAACAGCCGCAGGCCCTCCGGCGACCCTTCCCATGCCTGTGGCTCCCGGGCAAAGAGGGCTTTTTCCATATAGTCAAGTTCTTTTGCTTTACAGTTTGTTTCCCCCTCCAGGACCTGCCGGTCCACGGGAACACCGTCCGCCCGCGCCTGCCGCGTGAGCCGGGCCATGGTCCGGCGGGCAGGGGCAAAGATGCCGGCTTCCTCCTCCTCTTCCAGATCACAGGTGAGGGTCACCGTCACCTCATCGGCCTGCTTCCACAGCTGGCGAAGTACCTGGATCTGCTGGGGGGTAAAGTCTGTAAAGCCGTCTACATAGACAGTGATCCCTCTGGCCCAGCCGCTCTCGGCCAGTCCCTCGGCCAGGCATGTCAGCCGGTCCGCCGGATCGGCCGCCACCCGGGCGGCCAGGGCGTCGTAGGCCCCGAAGATCAATCCCAAGTCCCGCAGCTTGTCACCCTCCTGACCGGGCAGGGACTCTCCCGCCTCGGCCAGCGCCTGGGGGGAGACGCAGTACTGCTTGCACTCGTCCATGGTGGCCAGGAGCCCGGCCAGAAAGGCGGGTTTCTGGGAGGGGCGGGCGTAGACGGTGAGGGAATCGGCCACCGCCTTTCGGGCGGCGCACATCAGCAAGACCCGTCCCCCCGGGTCCAGGGCAGGGGCGGCCAGCCCTCCCGACCGGGCCAGGACACGGTTGGTAAGCCGGGTGAAGGAGAGGACCTCGGCGTGGAGGGAGACCTGGTTCCCCGCCGCCGCGCACAGCCGGCGCTCCATCTCATGGGACGCCTGCTCCGGGACGATCAGGACCTGCCGCTTTTGGGGCGCCGCCGCGATGCGGGACAGGATGCCGGCGGTCTTTCCCGTTCCGGCCCGCCCCAGCAGAAGCTTCAGCATGGTCCTCTCTCCTTTCTGTACATAAAAAATGCGTCGGGCCTTGTCTGGCGCTGGGCCCCATGCCCGGCGGTCGGGTGTGTTCCCTAGGACAGGCCGTGGCGCTCCAGCAGCTCCAACATCCGCCGCAGCAGCAGCCGTTCCCCCATAAGCTCACGGAACCGGGCGCTCTTTTGCTTCCCCGCCGCGCGCAGGGGCTCCATCTGCGCCTCCAGCAGCGCCAGCGCTCCCTGGAGCTCCTCATAGGCGTCTTCCAGCCCGGCGAGACGCTCCAGCGCGGCCTGCTCCTGCCCTTCCGGGACCTGCCAGCCCTGGTCTCCCCGCCGCGTATACCGTTCCACGGGTCAAACACCTCTCTCCAGCAGGATTTTTATGGAGAAAAAAGACCCGCGCTTTCGCGCGGGCCTTTTGAAGATCACTGGGGATTGAGGGTGTAGTTGGGGGCTTCCTTGGTGATATAGATATCGTGGGGATGGCTCTCCTTGAGACCGGCGCTGGTGATCTGGATGAACTGTCCCTTGCTGCGCAGATCCTCAATGGTGCCGCAGCCGCAGTAGCCCATACCGGCCCGCAGACCGCCCATCATCTGATAGATGGTCTCGCCCACGGCTCCCTTGTAGGGGACGCGGCCCTCCAGGCCCTCGGGCACCAGCTTTTTGTTGTCCTCCTGGAAGTAACGGTCCTTGGAGCCCTTGGCCATGGCGCCCAGGGAGCCCATGCCGCGGTAGACCTTGAACTGACGGCCCTGATAGACCTCGGTGTCGCCCGGGGACTCCTCACAGCCGGCCAGCAGGGAGCCCAGCATGACCACGTTGCCGCCGGCGGCGATGGCCTTGACGATGTCGCCGGAGTACTTGATGCCGCCGTCGGCAATGATGGGAATGCCGTATTCGGCGGCCACACAGGCGGCATCGTAGACGGCGGTGATCTGGGGCACGCCGATGCCGGCCACCACACGGGTGGTGCAGATGGAGCCCGGGCCGATGCCGATCTTCACGCAGTCGGCGCCGGCCTCGATGAGGGCGCGGGTGCCCTCGGCGGTGGCCACGTTGCCGGCAATGAGCTGCACGTCGGGATAGAGGGCCTTGATGCGCTTGACGCACTCCAGGATATTGTGGGAGTGGCCATGGGCGGAATCCAGCGCCAGCACGTCGGCGCCGGCCTCCACCAGCGCGGCCACCCGGTCCATCACGTCGGAGGTGACGCCGATGGCGGCGCCCACCAGCAGGCGGCCCTTCTCGTCACGGGCGGAGTTGGGATAGACCTCGGCCTTTTCGATGTCCTTGATGGTGATAAGGCCCTTGAGATGGAACTCGTCGTCCACAATGGGCAGCTTCTCCACCTTATATTTGCGGAGGATCTGCTTGGCCTCCTCCAGGGTGGTGCCCTCTTTGGCGGTGACCAGGTTTTCCTTGGTCATCACGTTGTCGATGAGCTGGTTCATGTCCACTTCGAACTTCATGTCCCGGTTGGTGATGATGCCGATGAGCTTACCGTGATCGCAGATGGGCACGCCGGAGATGCGGTACTTGGCCATGAGCTCATCCGCCTCGGCCAGAGTATGGCCGGGGGCCAGCCAGAAGGGGTTGGTGATGACGCCGTTCTCACTGCGCTTTACCATGTCCACCTGCTCGGCCTGCTGCCCAATGGACATGTTCTTGTGGATGATGCCGATGCCGCCCTCACGGGCGATGGCAATGGCCATCCGATACTCGGTGACCGTATCCATGGCGGCGCTCATCACAGGGATATTCAGGCGGATCTTTTTGGTGAGCTGGGTGTGCAGATCGATGTCAGCGGGCAGAACGCTGCTTTCGGCGGGGATGAGAAGCACGTCGTCAAAGGTCAGGCCCTGCCGCACAAACTTACTGGCGGCATCCGTATTGAACATGGACTCCACTCCTTCATTATTTTTCATCGTATCTGTCAGGAAAAACATATTTGATATA
>DXDV01000313.1 GCA_019115345.1 Candidatus Intestinimonas stercorigallinarum
GCGTCGCTTCCCGTCTGGCCAAAGTAGTGCGGCCAAGTGCTTGCCATCGGCATCTGGTAGGGAATCCCACACGGCTGCGGCTTCACTACTCGTCGGGTAACGGTCTTCCGCCCATCCAGCAGGGCCCGGACCATCTCCGTGTTCATCAAAATCGGCTTTGTGCTCATGCCGTCCTTGCCTCCTGCCGCACCGCCTGGACCACCGGCTTTCCCCGCTGGTCCCTGTGGGCTCCAGACCGGACCCAGCCCAACCACAGCTCCTCAAAGGCCAGGACTTCCGGCGTACGGGGACAGTTCCGCAAACCCCGGTTCTGCCGGACCACCAATTTCCTCTCGTCCAGCTCCAGGGTATAGTACGACTCCTTTGGCTTACTCCTTCGCCGCACGAAGAAGATTGCCGTCCTTCCTTCCGCATGGTCCTTGCCATAGCGGCTCACGCAGTGGTGCAGGCTGTTCCCCTCGTCCGTCAGCTCCTTCTGGCTGGCTGCCGGCCGGATCACCATGTCGCCCCAGGCGAAGGACCACCGGGCCAGCTGCTTCCGACGGAGGCGGAACAACTGCGCCCGGCCAGCCTCCGCCAGCTTGGCTACCTCCGCCGCGACCTCATCGTGGGCAGCCATCAGATTATGGGGGAAGCGCAACTGACTGTCTGTCAGATCCCAGCCCAGCTGTCCCGCCATAGTCCAGTAGTCGATCAGAGTCTGCACATCCGGGATTACGGCGTCCGGCGGCGGGTCCTCGTCCTCCGGCTCCGGCACATAGGCGCCCTCCAACTGGCCGCACTGCTCCAACAAGTACCGGATGCTCCTGGATACCGGACCCTGGCCCACCAGCTCGCCTACATGGTCGTCGCCCAAGTAAAAGGCGTTTACGATGTCCTGGCCGGTGAGCACCTCCCCCGCCGCCTTGCTGCGGCGGTACAGGTCCCAGTACAGCATCCCCCAGTCCTGTTCCCGCCCCAGCCGCAGTTCGTCCTTCGTAAGACCCAGGATCTGGGCCGGCCTGGTTTGGCTCCAGTCCAACTCCGGCAGCTCCGGCAGTCCTTTCACATTTTTCTCCCACAGGTCCTCCCGGTTACGCTTCCGGAGCAGATCGTCCAGCACCCGGGGCAGGCCGTGGATCAGGACCGTCTCCGCGTTGGAGTGTTCCTGGTAGAGCCGCAGCCACGCCACCGGGTAATGCCGGACCCCCGGCCGCTCCGCCATGTATACATCCAGCTTGCAGTGGGGCAGGCAGCTTGCCGCCACCAGCTCCGGCGTCAGGCCGAAGATGTGCTCCTCCTGGCCCCACCGCTCCCGCCAGCCCTTGGGCTGCCGCCACGCCCGGGTGTATTGGATAAAATACCCGCCGGCGCCGCTGTAGCCGTTTACCCAGCCCATCAGCTGAGCACACTCTGTCGGGCTGAATACATACGCCTCCGCCGGGATGGCCGCCAGACGTGACCCGCCTCCGATACCTGCCTGCCGCTGGATCACCCAGCAGGTGATGGCCAGGAGCCGGTCCTTTCCCACCAGGCTGGCGCTCATCGCCCGGGCCTCAGAGGTCACGAAATAACCTTTTTTTCGGACATCGGCCCTCTTGCGGATCAGCACCGGCGTCCCGCACTGGGGACAGAGGATGTTTTCTCCATCCCCGTAGATGGTGCCTCCCTCCACCTCGGTGTAGCTCTCCGGCAGCACAAAACCATAGCCGGCTTTATAATCCCTGCCATAGTGGTACAGGTCCCGATACCCGCAGCAGGAGCACTCCACACGCACCATTCTGCGCTTCCTGGGCTTGGCCCACTCGTCCAGGAGCTGTTCCAGCCCCCAGTCCTCCGCCCACTCCTGTTCGTACAGGAAGCCGAAGGTGTCAAGCTCCCCCGCCAGTTCTCTGGCCGCCCACTCCAGGAAGCCCTCCGGCGGGTCACGGGAGATCTGCTCTCTCATATCCTCCATGCAGTCACCCCCAGAAGTCGGCCAGGTCCAGCCCAAGAGAGCCGCCCGTCTGGCCGGGACGAGGAGGAAGTCCGTAGAACTCCCGCAGGATGCGGTCGGACTCCTCCGGGGTGACACAGGCGAAGCCCCCTGTCTTGTGGCCGTCCGCAAAGGCCTTGATCTTCTTTTCCGCCTCAGTGATGGACATCGCCTCCACCTCCAGGTCCTGGGCCAGGATCTCCGCGCAGGCGGGCTCCGCCCGGCACAGGTCCATCAGCTGCTGGGCTACCATCCATTGGGGGGATCGCTCCTTGACCTTGCTCTGCTGCTCCCGCAGCTTTCGGATTGCCTCCTGGATCATTCAGCGCACCTCCCCACAGCCTCCGACAGTGCTCGGATAGCCTTCTCCAGCCGATTGGCTGCGTCTTGATCGCGCCCCCGGACCTTCAGCAGGATACTGCGCATTTTTCCCACGATCTCCTGGGCCTGAGAAAAAAACACCTCAAAGGTGGCCAGATCCTTGTCCATCCCCAGGGCGGCCTTTTTCTCTTCCCGCGCCTGCTCCTCCAGTTGAAGCCGGACCTGCTCCAGAGCTTCTTCTGCGTTTTTCCGTTTTGCTTCGGCTTGGTTCTTGGCCT
>DXDV01000314.1 GCA_019115345.1 Candidatus Intestinimonas stercorigallinarum
GGTCCTGGATGAACATGATCTGCCGCTCGGTGTTGCCCGAGGAGGTGGGGATGGTGAGGCAGCCCACCTTGTGGCTTCCGCCGTTGAGGCCGGGACCGCCGGTGAAGAGGCCGTAGCCGTAGCTCACCTGGCACACGTCCTCGTCGGTGCCGCCGGCGGCCACGATGGCCCGGGCGCAGCAGTCCTCCCACAGGTCGATGTCGTGGTGGGTGTAGAAGGCCACCACCCGCTTGCCGGTGGTGCCCGAGGTGGACTGGATGCGGACGCAGTCCTTCAGGGGCACGGCCACCAGGCCGTAGGGATAGGCGTCCCGCAGGTCGGCCTTGGAGAGGAAGGGCAGCTTGTAGAGGTCGTCCACACCCTTGACGTCGTCGGGGGTGAGCCCCTTCTCCTCCATCTTCTTCCGGTAATAGGGCACGTGCTCCCACACGTGGCGGACCTGCTTGACCAGGCGCTCGTCCTGCCAGGCCTTGATCTGCTCCCGGCTGGCGCACTCGATCTCAGGCTGATAATAGCGTTCCATGGGTATCATCCCTCTCTGTTGTGTTTGGACCGGCTCAGGCGTTCTTGCCCAGCTGGAAGGCCGTCTTGTTCAGCTCCAGGAATTTGGCCGGCACGCAGGCCTCGATGGCCTCCTGCCAGACCGCCTCGGGGAAGTCGAAGTAGTGGGACAGCCGGCCCATGAGGACCAGGTTGACCGCCTTGCTGCTGCCGGCCTTCTCGGCCAGGGCCAGACAGTCCAGAGCGTCCACCTTGGCCCCGGCGGCGCGCATCTTCTCCACCAGCTCCTCCGGATAGGCCGCCGCCCCGGTGATGACGGGCATGGGGTCGATCTGCTGCTTGGAGGTGACGATCTGGCCGTCGGGCCGCAGGTACTCCAGCCACCGGGCCGCCTCCAGCAGCTCGAAGGAGACGATGCAGTGGGCCTCCCCCTTGTCGATGACGGGGGAGTAGACCTTGTCGCCGTAGCGGACGTAGGTCACCACGCTGCCGCCCCGCTGGCTCATGCCGTGGACCTCGGACACTTTCACGTCGTAGCCCTGGCCCATGAGCAGGTGGCCCAGCAGCTTGCTGGCCAGCAGGGAGCCCTGGCCGCCCACGCCCACGATCATAATGTTCTTGGTTTCCATGCTCGTCAACCCTCCTTCCCGGTGCTGTGGAAGGCGCCGAAGGCGCACAGCTGCTCGCACACGCCGCAGCCCACGCACAGGGTGTTGTCCACCTTGGCCTTGCCGCCCTTCATGGAGATGGCGGGGCAGCCGATCTTCATGCAGGCCTTGCAGCTCTTGCACTTCTCCGAGTCCACCGCCAGGGGGGGCTGGTGCTTGACGTACTTCAAAAGGGCGCAGGGCCGCCGGGAGATGATGACCGAGGGCTCCGCCGCCGCCAGCTCCTCCTTCACGGCCTGGTCGCAGGCGGCCAGGTCGTAGGGGTCCACCACCCGGACCCGCTGGAAGCCCATGGCCCGGCACAGGGCCTCCAGGTCGATCTTGCCCGCCGGGTCGCCCTTGATGTTGTAGCCGGTGGTGGGGTTCTGCTGGTGGCCGGTCATGCCGGTGATGGAGTTATCGAGGATGATGACGGTGGAGTTGGACTGGTTATAGGCGATGTTGGCAAGCCCCGTCATGCCCGAGTGCATGAAGGTGGAGTCGCCGATGACGGCCACCGTCTTCCCCTCGCTCTCTCCGCCCAGGGCCTTGTTGAAGCCGTGGATGGCCGAGAGGGAGCCGCCCATGCACAAGGTCATCTCCATGGCCGCCAGGGGGGCCACCGCCCCCAGGGTGTAGCAGCCGATGTCGCCCAGGACGGTGCACTTGTTTTTATTCAGCGTGTAGAAGAGACCCCGGTGGGGGCAGCCGGCGCACATGACGGGGGGCCGGGGGGGAATGGCATCGGAGAGGGCCTTGCCGGTATGTACCGTGCCGCCCAGGGCGGCGGCCACCAGGTTCTGGGAGAACTCGTCCACCATGGGGAGGACGTCCTTGCCCCGGACCTCCAGGCCCAGCTTCCGGCAGTGGTCCTCGATGATGGGGTCCAGCTCCTCCACCACGGCCAGCTTGTCCACCTTGGCGGCGAAGTCCTTGATGAGGTCCACCGGCAGGGGGTTGGTCATGCCCAGCTTGAGGACGGAGACGGAATCCCCAAAGACCTCCTTGACGTACTGGTAGGAGGTGGAGGCGGTGATGATGCCCAGGGCGGTGCCCCCCATCTCCACCCGGTTGACCGGAGCGGTCTCGGCCCAGGCGGTGAGCTTCCGGGTCCGCTCCTCCACCACGGGGTGGCGGCGCTTGGCATTGCCCGGCATCATGACGTACTTGGCGATGTTCTTCTCATAGGGCTTCACCGGCGGCTCCACCCGGGCGCTGGTCTCCACGACGGCCTGGGAGTGGGAGACCCGGGTGCACATCTTCAGCAGTACCGGGGTGTCGAACTCCTCGGAGAGGTCGTAGGCCAGCTTGGCGAAGGCCAGGGCCTCGGCGGAGTCGGAGGGCTCCAGCATGGGGACCTTGGCGGCGATGGCGTGGTGGCGGGAGTCCTGCTCGTTCTGAGAGGAGTGCATCCCGGCGTCGTCGGCCACGCCGATGACCAGACCGGCGTTGACGCCGGTGTAGGACATGGTATAGAGGGGGTCGGCGGCCACGTTGAGGCCCACGTGCTTCATGCCGCAGAAGGCCCGCTTCCCCGCCAGGCAGGCCCCGAAGGCGGCCTCCATGGCCACCTTTTCGTTGGGGGCCCACTCGCAGTAGATCTCGTCGTACTTGACGGCCTCCTCGGTGATCTCGGTACTGGGGGTACCGGGATAGCTGGAGATCACGGCGCAGCCGGCCTCGTACAGCCCCCGGGCAACGGCGGCGTTGCCCAGCATCAATTCCTTCATTCCACTTCCACCTTGCTTTCCTGCGTTTCTTGGGAGACCTCCCGGGCCTCCGATTTGTCCAGACCGGCGCGGAGGATCACCTCCCGCATGACGCCTCCGGCCCCGTTGTCCAGCATGGCCCGGCGTACCCGGCTGATGGTGGCGCTGCTGGCCCCCGTCCGATCCAGGATATCCAGATACACCAGTCCCCGCTGGAGATAGACCGCCACGTCGAACCGCTGCTCCATGGACCGCAGCTCCACCGGCGTGCACAGGTCCTCGAAGAACCGGCGGCACTCCTCCGGGTCCCGCAGCGATGCGATGGTCTCGTACAGCGCCAGACTGCGCTCCCTGCGCTCTGCCTTTGCCATAATATGCTCCTTCCGGACAGTCGTGTTGCGCCGGCCTCCGCCGGCGGGTATACCGCTTTAATGTTAACACATTAAAGCGCGACAGTAAATAAAAAATTCGGCCTTTTGAAAATTTTATCTCCCGCCTTGACAGAAGCAGGGAAATTGGTTATGATACTTTAACAGTTTAAAGGTCAAAATCAAAGGCGGGTCTCCCGCCCGGAAAGGAACGAGCGGCATGCCCATTACCGATCTGCTGGAGCGCAACAGCAAGCTCTACGGCGACGAGGTCGCCCTGGTGGAGATCAACCCCGAGGTCCATGAAAAGCAGCGGGTGACCTGGAAGGAGTACGCCCTCATCCAGTCCACCTCCTCCGCTCCCTACCGCCGGGAGATCACCTGGTCGGTCTTTGACGAGAAGGCCAACCGGGTGGCCAACCTCCTGCTGGGCCGGGGCATCCGGAAGGGCCAGAAGGTGGCCATCCTTCTGATGAACTGCCTGGAGTGGCTGCCCATCTACTTCGGCGTTTTAAAGACGGGGGCGGTGGCCGTCCCCCTCAACTTCCGCTACACCGCCGAGGAGATCGCCTACTGCGTCAAGCTGGCCGACGCCGACGTGCTCTTCTTCGGCCCTGAGTTCATCGGCCGGGTGGAGGACATCGCCGACGACATCGGCCGGGAGCGGCTCCTCTTCTTCGTGGGGGACAGCTGCCCCTCCTTCGCCGAGGACTACCACCGGGCCGCCGCCAACTGCTCCAGCGTGGCCCCCAAGGTCCTCATCGACGACGAGGACGAGGCCGCCATCTACTACTCCTCCGGCACCACCGGCTTCCCCAAGGCCATCCTGCAGCGCCAC
>DXDV01000315.1 GCA_019115345.1 Candidatus Intestinimonas stercorigallinarum
CCTACGAATTCGCCGCAAGGGTGGGGTAGGGGCGGCCTGCGGCCGCCCGCCCGGATCGCTCCCCCTGGACGGGGGAGCCGTCCGGCTCCGCCGGACTGAGGGGGTGAACGGAGGGGAGCGCCTTTTCTCTCTGTCATTCTGAGCGCCCCCTTTGTCATTCTGAGCGACAGCGAAGAATCCGTTTTCTTCCGTCCTTTTGCGTAACAGAAAGGCACAAGGACGAAGGATGCGGATTCTTCGGCCTTACGGCCTCAGAATGACGGGGATGGGGCGCAGTTCTTCTTTGTGTGGGGCGTGACGACCCGGCGCGCCCTTTGGCTCCCTCTCCGAGGGAGCTGTCACCGAAGGTGACTGAGGGAGTCTCTCAGGGTGTGGAGACGAGAGAGACGCTTTCAAAACCCATTTCTTTTTCCCTGCCGGAAAAAGAAACGGTTTTTGGAATCCAAAGAAAAAGGGGCTTTTGAGATTTGGTGCGCTGTGGGGTGTCCGGCGGCGGCCTGCGTCTTTACGCCCCCATGGGGGACCGGCCCCGGCCGTTACGGCTTATGTGGGCGGAACAGGGAAGGGCAGAGATTCTATCTCTCCGCCGCCTGGGCGGTGCGGGTCGCGGCGTGGGTCGGCGGGCGGCCACAGGCCGCCCCTACGAATGCGCCGCAAGGGTGGGGTAGGGGCGGCCTGCGGTCGCCCGCCCGGATCGCTCCCCCTGGACGGGGGAGCCGTCCGGCTCCGCCGGACTGAGGGGGTGAATAGAAGGGAGCGCCTTTCCTCTCTTTCATTCCGAGCATCTCCTTTGTCATTCTGAGCCGAAGGCGAAGAATCCGTAACCCCCGTCCTTTTGCGTGACAGGAAGGTACAAGGACGAAGGATACGGATTCTTCGGCCTTGCGGCCTCAGAATGACGGGGTGGGACGTGACACAGCCTTTTCAGGACAAAAAGAGCTCCACGTCCTCCACGGAGAGCTGCGGGTGGAGGGCCAGGTCGATGGCGAAGCCGATGACCTTGGACATATCCTTCACCCGCTGGTCGATGTCCCTGGGGGTGACCATCAGGTCGCCCCCCACCCCCCGGAGGGCGGCGGGGTCCAGGTCGTCCCGGCCGGCCTCCTCCAGGATGTCCAGGGCCAGGGTGGCCCCGTCCACCACCGTGGGCACCCCCAGGGCCACCACGGTCACCCCCAGGTGCTTCCGGTCCAGGGCGAAGCGGTGGTTGCCCACCCCGGAGCCGGGGACGATGCCGGTGTCGGTGAGCTGCACCGTGGCGCAGATGCGCTCCACGCTCCGGGCGGCCAGGGCGTCCACGGCGATGATGCAGCCCGGCTCCACCTTCCCCGCCACCGCCTGGGCCAGCTCCCCGCTCTCCACCCCGGTGGTGCCCAGCACCCCGGCGGCCAGGGCGGCCACCGGCCGGAAGGCCCCAAAATGCTCCGGGATCTGCTGGATAAGATGCCGGGTGACCAGGGTGTGGTCGGCGGCGCCGGGGCCGATGGCGTCGGGGGTGATGGCCCGGTTCCCAAGGCCCACCACCAGCACCGGCGCCCGGGGAGGCAGGTCCCCCAGCAGCCCCCGCAGCTCGGCCGCCACCGCCCGGCAGGACCGGGGAAAGGCCCCCTCCTCCCGGCGGGCAAGGCCCGAGAGGTCCACCGTCACGTAGGTCCCCGCCGGCTTGCCCAAGGCGGCCTCCCCTCTGCCGGGCAGCACCTTCACCCGGGTCACCGGGCAGCCCTCCCGGGTCTCCTCCCGGAGGCGCACCCCCTCCGGCGCCGCCGCCCCCGCTTTGCCCAGGTCCGCCGCCTCCACCGCCAGGTCCGTCCGCCGGCTCAGCATGGCATACCACATCCTTCCGCAAGATATTGTGGCGTCGCCGCCATTCAACCCCTATTTTTCGCCAATGGCCCTTCCACTATGCGAAAAGTCAAAAAAATTCAAAAAAAAGGTTGCAATTCTTTTTGGCTTCTGTTAAAATGGATACCTGCACGGGCAGGACCCGTGAAATCTGATCCTATCATCGGAGGAGGTGTTTGGTTTGCCGAATATCAAGTCTGCCAAGAAGCGCGTGCTGGTCAACGAGGCCAAGGCGGCCCGGAACAAGGCGGCCAAGTCTGCGCTCAAGACCCAGATCAAGAAGTTTGACGCCGTGGTGGCCGAAGGCAACCGCAGCGAGGCCGATGTCGTTTACAAGGCCACGGTGAAGGCCATCGATCAGGCCGCCGCCAAGGGTCTGCTGCACAAGAACAACGCGGCCAACAAGAAGAGCGCCATGACCATCAAGCTCAACAAGCTGGCCTGACCCAAAGACACGAGCCCGCCGCAAGGAACCGCCTGCATCCGCAGGCGGTTTTTGTCTGTCCGGAGGAATTCTTCGGATTTGGGGGCGACCCCTTGACAAGGGCGGCGGGGACGGATACAATGCCCATACCTTACGGGGCCCGGACCCCGCTTTTCCGGAGGACCGGCGGAAAAGAAGAACAAAATTTTAAAGTGAGGGAAAACCACATGGTACGTATCGTCACCGACAGCACCTGCGACCTCTCCCCGGAGCGGCAGAGCGCCCTGGGCGTGGAGGTGGTCCCCCTGTCCGTCCACTTTGGCCCGGAGAGCTTTCTGGACGGCGTCGATCTGAGCAACCAGGAGTTCTACGCCCGCCTGCGGAGCGCCGAGACCCTGCCCACCACGGCCCAGGTGAACCCGGAGGAGTTCATCAGCCGGTTCCAGGCCCACGTGGACGCCGGGGACCAGGTGGTGGGCATCTTCATTGCCTCCCAGCTCTCGGGCACCTGCCAGTCGGCCATGATCGCCCGGGGCATCGTGGACGAGGAGCACATCTTCGTGGTGGACTCCACCACGGTGACCTTTGGCCTGGGCCTGCTGGTGGAGATGGCGGCCCGGCTGCGGGACCAGGGCCTGGGCGCCGCCGCCATCGCGGAGCAGGTGACCGCCCTGGCCGGACGCCTGCGGTTCTACGCCGTGGTGGGCACCCTGAAGTATCTGAAGATGGGGGGCCGCATCTCGGGCACCGCCGCCATGGTGGGCGGCATGCTGGGCATCACCCCCATTCTGAACATCCGGGACGGCGTGGTGGAGGCCGCCGCCAAGACCCGCGGCCGGAAGGCGGCCTACCAGTGGATGGAAAAGCAGGTCCAGGCCGAGCCGGTGGACACCTCCCTGCCCGTGGCCTTCGGCCACTCCGACAGCCCCGAGATCATGGCCGAGTGCGAGACCTTCTTCCGGGAGCGCATTCCCGGCATGGAGTGCCTGGAGAGCGACATCGGCTCCGTGGTCGGCACGCACGCCGGCCCCGGCTGCGCCGGCATCGCCTATTTTATAAAGGAATAAGGATATTTAAATTTAAATGGTATGCGCCCGGGCCGGCGGCCCGGGCGCATACCATTTTTTACAGGCGCCCTCCTTTGTCATTCTTCTGAGCGCCGCTGTTTTGTCATTCTGAGCCGAAGGCGAAGAATCCGTTTCCCCCGTCCTTGTGCGTAACAAAAATACTCCCTCAGTCACCTTCGGTGACAGCTCCCTCAAGGAG
>DXDV01000316.1 GCA_019115345.1 Candidatus Intestinimonas stercorigallinarum
GAAGACGGCCCGCTCGCCCTCGGCCTTGATGGTGGCGTCCACCTCCCGCTTGGCCTTCTCCACCATCTCCTCGATGCGGGTGGGGTGGATGCGGCCGTCCTGGATGAGCTTCTCCAGGGCCAGGCGGGCGATCTCCCGGCGGACCGGGTCGAAGCAGGAGACGGTGATGGCCTCCGGCGTGTCGTCGATGATGAGGTCCACACCCGTCATGGTCTCCAGGGTGCGGATGTTGCGGCCCTCCCGGCCGATGATGCGGCCCTTCATCTCGTCGTTGGGCAGGGGCACAACGGAGACGGTGGCCTCCGCCACATGGTCGGCGGCGCAGCGCTGGATGGCGCCGGAGATGAGCTCCCGGGCGATGCTGTCGGCCTCCTCCTTGTAGTGGGCCTCGATCTCCTTGAGCTTCATGGCGGACTCGTGGGTGACCTCCTGCTCCAGCTGGGCGATGATGTAGTGCTTGGCCTCCTCGGCGGTAAAGCCGGAGATCCGCTCCAGCACCTCCATCTCGGAGCGCTTGAGGGTGGCCACCTCCTCCCGGGCGTCCTCCAGCTCGGAGAGCTTGCGGGAGAGGGTCTCCTCCTTCTTCTCGATGTTTTCGGTCTTGCGGTCCAGGTTCTCCTCCTTCTGCTGAAGGCGGCGCTCCTGCTTCTGGAGGTCGGAGCGGCGCTCCTTGACCTCCTTTTCATACTCGTTTCGGGCTTTCAGGATCTCTTCCTTGGCCTCCACCAGCGCCTCCCGCTTCTTGCTCTCGGCGCTCTTGATGGACTCGTTGATGATGCGCTTGGCCTCCTCCTCGGCGCTGGCGATCTCCTTTTCCGCCACCTTCTTGCGGTAGAGGACACCCAGCGGGAAGGCCACGACAAGCCCGATCACAATTCCGATCAGGATATATAACATATGTTCTCTATGCACCTCCGTCAATTCAGTTTTGTTCACGCCACGGCGGGGGACCGCTGGCGGCGGTCCTGCTCCTTCGGGGCATAAAATGACTCGTGTGGGCGCCCGAGCACCACATCCTCGGACCGCGATGCTCACCCACACGATTTCGTGAAAAACATCCCCTGAAGTTCTTCAGTTTTGTCCTTTTATATTGTAAGTCTCTCCAGCTTTTCTGTCAAGAACATTCGTAGGCGAAATGACGAAATGGACCCCCCTCCGGGGGCCCGGAGCACGCGAAAAGCCGCCCCGGGCATAGCCAGGGGCGGCTCAGACTGTCGAAAAGCCTCCGTGAGACGGCATGCGTGCCGCAGAGGCCCGGGAGGGCTCAGCGGCAGGGGCAGTCCCCGCCGGACGCCTCGGGGGCGTGGGGGAGGCTGTCGTCCTCCCGGATCCAGTCCTCCACGTGGACCACGGCGTACTGGTCCGGGGTGCGGCGGATGACCACCCGCTGGATGCCGGCGTTGATGATGAGCCGGCGGCACATGGAGCAGGAGGTGGCGTCGGGGAGGAGCTCCCCCGTCTTGGCGTCCCGGCCGGCCAGGTAGAGGGTGGCGCCCAGGGTGGCGCTGCGGGGGGCGGAGATGATGCAGTTGGCCTCGGCGTGGACCGAGCGGCACAGCTCGTACCGCTCCCCGGAGGGGACCCGCAGCTCCTCCCGGGTGCAGCGGCCCAGGTCGGTGCAGTTCTTCCGGCCCCGGGGGGCGCCGTTGTAGCCGGTGGAGAGGATCTCGTCGTTTTTCACGATGATGGCCCCGTAGCAGCGGCGCAGGCAGGTGGAGCGCTTGAGCACCGCGTCCGCGATGTCCAGGTAGTAGTTTTCCTTGTCGATCCGGGCCATGGCCGCCGCCTCCCACGTGTTTTTTCTCCAGTATACCCGCTTTCTCCGTCCGGCGCAAGGAAAATTCTTCTACCGCTTCCGGCCCCGGAAGGTGTCGCCGGGGTCGATGCCCAGCTTGGCCATCTTTTTGTAGAGGGCGCTGCGGTGGATGCCCAGCTCCTCCGCCGCCCGCTGGCAGTTGCCCCCCTTCTCCCGGAGGACGAAAAGGATGATCTCCCGCTCGTAGTCGTTCATCAGCTCGGTGAGCTGCTTGCCGGAGCCCGCCCCGGGCACCGCCGGTCCCCGGGGGAGGGCCATCTTGCCCGGCAGGTCCCGCATGTCGATGGTGAAGCCGTCGCAGGTGGCGTAGGCCCCCTTGATGACGTTGTCCAGCTCCCGGATGTTTCCCGGCCACTGGTAGTTGGCGAAGCACTGCTTGACCTCCGGAGAGAGGACGGTGGAGCGCTGGAACTCCTGGTTGAGCCGGGCCAGGAAATGGTTGGCCAGCTCCAGAATGTCGGCCCGGCGGCAGCGCAGGGGCGGCAGTTCGATGTTGATGACATTGAGCCGGTAGTAGAGGTCCTCCCGGAACTCCCCGGCCTCGATGAGGGCGGGCAGATTCCGCCGGGTGGCCGAGATCACCCGCACATCCACCGACACCGGACCCGAGCCGCCCACCGGCTCCACCTCCCGCTCCTGGAGGGCCCGGAGGATCTTGGCCTGCATGCTCAGGGGCATGTCCCCGATCTCGTCCAGGAAAAGGGTCCCGCCGTTGGCCAGCTGAAATTTGCCCGGCTTGCCTCCCTTTCGGGCGCCGGTGAAGGCCCCGTCCGCGTAGCCGAAAAGCTCCGACTCCAGCAGCTCGGTGGGGATGGCGGCGCAGTTGATGCTCACCATGGGCTTTTCCGCCCGGGAGCTGGCGTTGTGGATGGCCCGGGCAAAGACCTCCTTGCCGGTGCCCGTCTCCCCGGTGAGGAGGACGGGGAAGTCGGTGCGGGCCGCCTTGAGCCCCAGGCGCTTTTTCTCCAGGAAGGCCTCGGTGCTGCCCACGACGGAGTCAAAGCTGATGCGGCAGTCGCCGGTCTTGTGGTATTCCTCCTTGTAAAACTCCAGCTCGGCATACTCGCTCATGAGCCGCTTGGCCGAATCCAGGGTCTGAAGGCGGAACTTCACCTGGGCCACCCCCGCCACCACCCGGTCGGCCTCGTCGCAGACGCAGGAGCGGCTTACCAGCACAAAATTGTTGTCGTGCTCCTTGGTGTCGCCGGGGGCAAACTTGTGGAGGGCAAGCTCTTCACTGTACCGGCGCTTAACGATGTCCACCATTTTGGAGTTGCTGATGGTCTTGTAAATGTGGTAGCCCACGATCTCCTCCTTGGGCTTGCCCAGGAAGTCGCAGTACTGGTCGTTGACATCGGTCACGATGCCGTTGGCATCCACAACGATGAAGCCATCATCCGTCATGCGCAGCATTTCCGCAAAAATATACTTATACCGTGCGTTCATCTGCTCCTCCATGCCGCTCTCCTTCTCCATGACACGCTCCTTACGTCCAGTTTACATCCAGTATATCACAAACCGGAAAGCGGTAAAACCGTCATTTCGGGAAAGGCCCGAAATGACGGTTTCCGCTGTATGTTGGGATAGGAAGGGATCTTAACGCCTTATTTGAGCAGCTCTCTGGCGATGACGACCTTCTGGATCTCGGAGGTGCCCTCGTAGATGGGGACGATGCGGGCGTCGCGGTACATGCGCTCGATGGGGTAGTCCCGCATGTAGCCGTAGCCGCCGTGGATC
>DXDV01000317.1 GCA_019115345.1 Candidatus Intestinimonas stercorigallinarum
CTTGAACAAAGCCGTTCGGCCTTGAAAGCCTTGGTTTTCAAGGCTTTCAGCTTTGTTCAGTACGCATTATAATACAACATATTGGTTGCGGCTGCAACGATAGCCCATCTGGGAAGGGAACAACGACGGGAGGACGTGGAGCGTATCGAGAGCTTTTTCGTGGTGGCCGGTCAGGTGGTCACCCTATTTTTGCTGATCGGCGTGGGCTTTGTCCTGGCCAAGCTGGGGGTGCTCCGGCCGGACGGCGTCTCCCAGATGTCCACCCTGGCCCTCTATGTGGTGACCCCCTGCGTCATGATCCGCTCCTTTGAGACCGAGCGGACCCCCGGTATGCTGGAGGAGCTGGGGGGCTTTTTCCTGGCCTATACCCTGTGCACCATCCTGGGCATCCTGCTGGCCCAGCCCCTTTTTCGGAAGGAGCCGCCGGAGCGGCGGGGGCCCCTGCGCTTCGGCGCCGCTTACGGCAACAACGGCTTCATGGGACTCCCCCTGGTCATGTCCATCCTGGGGCCGGAGGCCGCCATCTTCGGCACCGTCTCCGCCGTCTCTTTTAACTTCCTACTGTGGACCCACGGGCTCAAGACCATGGGCGGGAGGGTCCGCCTGCGGGACGTTTTCATCAATCCGGCCACGGTGGGCACGGTGGTGGGCCTCACCCTCTTCCTCACCGGCTGGTGGCAGCCCGCCCCCGGGCGCTGGGCGGTCCCGGAGGCCGTCAACAACGCCGTGAGCTTTCTGGCCGACCTCAACACCCCCCTGCCCATGCTGGTGCTGGGGGCCCAGATGGCGGGGAGCGATCTGCGCTCCGGCTTCACCGACTGGAGGCTCTATCTGACGGCGGCGGTCCGGCTGGTGGCCGCCCCCCTGGCGGCCCTGGTGCTCCTCCTCCCCCTGGGCCTGTCTCCCATGGCCTACTGCGCCTGCGTCATCCTCTGCGCCGTGCCCCCCGCCGGGGCCACCGGCATGCTGGCCCAGAAGCTGGGGCGGGACACCGCCCTGGCCGCCCGGCTGGTGAGCGTGATCACCCTGCTCTCCGTCATTACCCTGCCCTTTTTCGCCGTGGCCGCCCAAACTCTGTCCGGTCTGACTTGACCGGCGGCCCCTTCCCCTTAAAGCCGTCAGGAGGTATCCCATGTCCGCCAAAGAGGAATTCATTGAGATCTACACCGCCAACATCCACCGGGAGGGGGCCGACGCCCTGCTGGATTACTTGGAGCACAAGTCGGATTTCTTCACCGCCCCCGCCTCGGCCCGGTACCACGGGGCCTATGAGGGGGGCCTGTGCGAGCACAGCCTCAACGTCTACCACTGCCTTACCGAGTACCTGGCCCGGGAGCGGGTGCAGGAGCTCTACGGGGTGGAGGTGAGCGCCGAGAGCGCCGCCATCGCCGCCCTCCTCCACGACCTGTGCAAGGTGGGCTGCTACCGCCAGGGCACCCGGAACGTGAAGGGCCCCGACGGCAAGTGGCAGACGGTGCCCACCTTCTACTTCGAGGACCCCCTGCCCTACGGCCACGGGGAGAAGTCGGTGTACATCATCTCGGGCTTCATGAAGCTCAAGCGGGAGGAGGCCATGGCCATCCGGTGGCACATGGGCTTCTCCGGCGACGAGGACAAGCGCCTGGTGGGCCAGGCCCTCCAGAAGTACCCCCTGGCCTTCGCCCTCAGTGTGGCCGACATGGAGGCCACCTATTTCCTGGAGAAGGAGGAGGGATAAGAGATGGCAAAGCGGGAAAACGATCTGGGCCGGGACCCGGTGGGCAAGCTGCTGCTGCGGCTGGCGGTGCCCACGGTGACGGCCCAGCTGGTCAACGCCCTCTACAACATCGTGGACCGGATGTACATCGGCCACATCGAAGGGGTGGGCGACCTGGCCCTCACGGGGCTGGGGGTGTGCTTCCCCGTCATCATGTTCGTCTCCGCCCTCTCCGCCCTGGTGGGCCAGGGGGGCGGCTCCCGGGCGGTGGTGCGCATGGGGGCCGGCGACCAGGAGAAGGCCAACGCCATCCTGGGCAGCTGCGCCACAATGCTGGTGGTGCTCTCGGTGGTCTTTACCCTCCTCTTCCAGGCGCTGAAGGAGCCCATGCTCTACCTCTTCGGCGCCACCGAAAACACCATCGGCTACGCCATGGAGTACCTCACCATCTACCTCTGGGGCACTCTCTTCGTGGAGATCTCCCTGGGGCTCAACTTCTTCATCACCGCCCAGGGCTTTTCCACCATGGGCATGATGACGGTGCTCATCGGCGCGGTCATCAACATCATCCTGGACCCCATCCTCATCTTCGGCTTCGACATGGGGGTGAGCGGCGCCGCCCTGGCCACCATCACCGCCCAGGGGGTGTCGGCGGTGTGGGTGGTGTGCTTCCTCCTGGGCAAGCGCACCAAGCTGCGGCTCCAGCGGCGCTACCTGCGGCTGGACTGGAAGGTGCTCTCGCCGGTGCTGGCCCTGGGCGTCTCCCCCTTCATCATGCAGTCCACCGAGAGCCTGGTGAACATCGCCTTCAACTCCTCCCTGAAGGCCTACGGCGGCGACCCGGCGGTGGGGGCCATGACCATCTGCTCCTCCATCATGCAGGTCTTTTTCCTCCTCTTCCAGGGGCTCTCCCAGGGGGCCCAGCCCATCATCGGCTACAACTACGGCGCCGGCAGCCTGGACCGGGTGAAGCGGGCCTTCCGCCTCCTCCTCCTCACCTCCATCACCTTCAGCACCGTCTCCTGTCTGGCCATCGAGCTCTTCCCCGGGGCCTTCGTGGCCATGTTCAACGATAAGCCCGAGCTGGTGGAGATGGCCGTCTGGACCCTCCGGGTCTACGCCGCCGGCATGTTCATGCTGGGCGTCCAGTGCGCCTGCCAGCAGACCTTCGTGGCCCTGGGCCAGGCCAAGATCTCCCTCTTCCTGGCCCTCCTGCGGAAGATCATCCTCCTCATCCCCCTGATCTTCATTCTGCCCAATTTCCTGGAGAACAAGGTGCTGGCCGTCTTTTTGGCCGAGCCCGCCGCCGACATCCTGGCCGCCCTCACCACGGGCACCCTCTTCTTCTGGCAGTTCCCCAAGCTCCTCAAGGCCCGGGCCGCCGAGCTCCAGGAGCACCCGGCGTAGAGCCGCGAACGGATGAGCGGAGAGAGAAAAACCTCCGTGAGACCGGCAAGCGTGCCACGGTGGAGCGGGGGAGCTCGAGGGGGCGGCAGCCCGCCTCGAGTGGGATCACATCCCCCGCAGCCCTTGCAGGGCAAGGGCTGCGGCGAGCAAAGCGAGGACTTTTCCGCCCTGGAGAGGGCGGGAAAGTAACGGGATGGAGGCTGTCGAAAAAGTCCCCCAAGGGACTTTTTCGACAGCCTGGAAAAGCCCCCCGCGTCCTGCCGTCTGGCAGGACGCGGGGGGCTTTTATAGTGAGAAGGAAAAAGGGCTTTTACCTCACAGGGCGGCGATCTGGTCCTGGTCCAGCAGGCGGATGCCCTGGGCCGAGAGGGCGGAGACAGCGGCCGCCTGATTCTGGACCCGGAAGATCATATAGGCGTGGTTGGCGTTCTTGCCGCCCAGGAAGGCGTACATGTACTCCACGTTGACCTGGGCATCGGCCAGCACCCGCAGCACCTTGTCCAGGCCGCCGGGCTCGTCGGGGATCATCACCCCCAGCACCGGGGTGAGGCTGTGGACGAAGCCGGCGTCCTTGAGGACGGTGGCGGTGTCGTACACGTCGTCCACGATCATGCGGACGATGCCGAAGTCCTTGGTCTCGGCGATGGACAGGGCCCGCATGTCGATGTGGTTCTTGGCCAGCAGCCCCGTCATGGACAGCAGGGTGCCGGGCTTGTTCTCCAGAAAGACGGAGATCTGCTTGAGACTCATGTCGATTCCTCCTCCTTAGAGCTTGCGGCGGTCGATGACCCGGACGGCCTTGCCCTCGCTGCGGACGATGGACTTGGGGGCCACCAGGGTGACCTTGGCGGCCAGACCCAGCATGGCGCGCAGGCCGTCCACCAGCTCCGCCTGGCGGCGGGAGACCTCGCCCAGGTTGTCGGTGAACATCTCGGGGGTCATCTCCACCTGGACGTCCAGGGTGTCGGTGGACTTGACCCGGTCCACGATGATCTGGTAGTTGGCGGGGTAGCCGTGGTTGAGGAGCACCGTCTCGATCTGGGACGGGAAGACGTTGACGCCGCGGATGATGAGCATGTCGTCGGTGCGGCCCTTGGGTCTGACCATCTTCACGTGGGTGCGGCCGCAGGGACACTTCTCCCGGGTGAGGGTGCAGATGTCCCGGGTGCGGTAGCGCAGCAGGGGGAAGGCCTCCTTGGTGATGGAGGTGAAGACCAGCTCGCCCTGGGCGCCCTCGGGCAGCACCTCGCCGGTCTCGGGGTCGATGATCTCGGCGATGAAGTGGTCCTCATTGATGTGCATGCCCGTCTGGGCGGAGCACTCGAAGGACACGCCGGGACCGGACAGCTCGGTGAGGCCGTAGATGT
>DXDV01000318.1 GCA_019115345.1 Candidatus Intestinimonas stercorigallinarum
CGTGGGTCTGGGTCCCCGGAGGATTACGACTCGACGAAGATCACCATCAGGGCCACATCAGCATCGTCCAACAACATCATCGCCGGTAACCTGGTTATGGGCAAGGATGTAGAGGACTCCGGTACAGGCAATCTTGTGGTTAATAACAAATTTGAGTAAGGAGGAACGAGCATGAAAGTAATGTTGCAGGACGGCACGGAGCTGGAGCCCATTGGAATCTCCGGTGAGCCTGTCACCGTGGAGGGGGAGATGCGGGACAGCCTGAGCTTTGTGTTCCCGGCCTCCGCCGGGCTGGAGGCCATCAACTCCGTATTTTCCGAGGAAAACTGCGAGAGCATCCGCATTGTGGAGGATGGAGGGACGGAGTATATCCACACGGGCTATGTGATCCGGGTGGCGCTGACCATGATCCCCGGAGAGGACGAGAGCGGCGACGGGCGGATCACCGTCGCCATGGCCAAGCGGAGCTACGCCGAGGAGCAGCTGCTGGCCATCCGCACCATGGCCGAGGAGACCGCCGCTCAGATGACCGATACCCAGCTGGCCCTGTGCGAGGTGTATGAGATGATGCTGGGGAGCAAGGAGACTGGAGGAGAGGAGGTGAGTGACAATGGCTAAGGTGTATGCCGAGCTTATCCGCAAGGGGCTCAAATCTATCGACGATGTGCCGGATTCCATCCGGCCACAGGTGGAGGAGATCCTGGAGGATCTGGAGGTCACTATCTAAGCTCCAAGAGCGAGGAAACATCTAAAACATGACGTGCCGCGGTAAGGAGATGAGACAGTGAACCAAGAAGAAATGGCCGTAAAACTGACGGAGGTTGAACAGCGGAGCAAATCAAATACACACCGGATCAACGAACTAGCGGAAGAAATCGACGCCGTAAACCGGCTGGCGACTGCCGTAGAGGTCATGGCAACGGAGCAGAAACACCAGACAGAGGCCATGTCGAACATCAAGCAGAGCGTGACGGATCTGGACAAAAAGGTGGACGCGATAGAGAGAAAACCGGGGAAACGGTGGGACGGTATCGTGGACAAATTTGTAGGCGGACTGGTGGGTGCCTTGGCAGCGGCCGCGTTTGCCGGGATCGTCTACCTGCTGACGGTGGCGGCGTGATGAAAACGATATTTATTGCGGCGGCCGCCATGATAGGAGGGACCGCGCTTGCCTTTGCATTATGCTGGGTGGCCACACGACTTGCTGGAGGAAACAGGGTGGCTACCGAGAGGTTGGAAAAGGCTGCAGAAAAGAAAATGGGAACCATGGACAAGGTGCTGATCCTGGAGGCAATACTGTTGATCTCATACACCGTGGCGGATCTGGTAGTGTTTTGTCATACGGGGGCGGAACCGTACACCTTGACGGGATGCGTGTTCGCCGTGTGCGGTCTGGAAAACGGCGTCATGGGATGGATCAAGACCAACAAGGACAAGGCGGAGGAGGCCGCCAGAACGAGAGGGGGAGACAAAAAGGCCGACCCGGTAGAACCGTTCACGGAGCGGGAAGAACCGCCGGACGTGGGAATTTAACAAGGAGGGTTTACCAATGACAGAGCAGCAACTGCGGCAGAAGGTCGCGGACATCATTACCAGCTGGGTCGGGGCAACAAAGGGAAGCGCGAAGCACCTGGAAATCCTGGCCATCTACAACGGGCACAAGCCCCTGGCCAGAGGCTACACCGTGAAGACCACGGACGCATACTGCGCAACCACGGTCAGCGCGGCGTACATCAAGGCGGGGATCGCGGAATACACCGGGACCGAGTGCGGCGTGGAGAAGTATGTCGAGATTGCCAAGAGGCTGGGGATCTGGATCGAGAACGACGCCCACAAGCCCGGAATCGGCGACGCCTGCGTCTACGACTGGGACGACAGCGGCGCCGGTGACTGCACGGGCTACGCTGACCACATCGGAATCGTCACAAAGACGGCCACCAGCACCTTCGTGGTGACCGAGGGGAATATGTCGGGCGGAAAGGTCGGCACCAGGACCATAGCCGTGAACGGGAAGTACATCAGGGGCTTCATTTGCCCGAACTTCGCGGAGATTGCGAAGAAGCTGGGCGGAACGACACCCGGAGGGACGACGGAAGCGAAGACACACACCGTCGTAGCTGGGGACACCCTGTCGAAGATTGCGGCCGCCGCCGGTACCACGGTGGACAAGCTGGTGGAAGTGAACGCCATCAAGAACAAGAACCTGATCCGCGTCGGCCAGGTCATTATGCTGGAGGACTCCGTGGAAGCCGCCGTGGAGAAGCTGGAGGCCCTGGGCGTCATCAACAGCCCGGACTACTGGGCGGAACAGGCGAAGAAATTCCAGTACTTGGACCTGCTGATCAAGAAGGCCGCCCAGGTCATCGAGAAGGCGGGGGCGCGACTGAAGACCGCGGAGGACGGGGTGGCTGCCCTGGTGGCCGCCGGCGCCATCAACAGCCCGGACTACTGGCTGGCGAACTACAAGAACTGTCCTTCCCTGGACCTGCTGCTGTGCGCCCTGGGTGGGAGCGTGTAAAAGGAGGACATCATGGAAAACATCATTCAGAATATCCCTGCGGTCGTTTCCTATGTGCTGATCATTGTGGCCGTGCTGGTCGTGCTGACCAATGTCATCACCGAGGTGGTGAAGAAGATCGCCACCAGCGTGCCGTCGAATATCCTGGCGCTGGCGGTGGCCATGGTCCTGGCCATGGTAGCCCTCTTCGCCTTCTGTCAGCTGATGGCGGTGGCGGTGACCTGGTACCTGGTGGTGGCCGCCGTGGTTGTGGGCTTCCTGACGGCATACGCCGCCATGTTCGGGTACGATAAGCTACGCCAGCTGCTGGAACAGTTCACACAGGTAAAATGAAAAAGAGACCGCACAATCAAGGTGCGGTCTCTTTTTTGTAGTCGAATCGAGCGACCAACACGAACACCGGGGCCACGAAGTAAAGCGTGGCGCCGGGGTCCGTATCAGTCGAATGTGGTGGAGGCGGGGGGAGTTGAACCCCCGTCCGAAAACGTTTTAACAGGAACCTCTCCGGGCGCAGACGGTTATTTGCATTCCCGCACCCAAGCGTGAGCCGTCACACTCAGGGGATTGGTAGCTTCATGATTCATGGTACGCGCAAAGCTTTGCGTACGCACGTGCACCACTAAACGACGCCCCATCCCGGCTCGTGGTCCTTCCGGGCGGGACGGCCGCTAATTAAGCAGCGGCGAGAACGACGTTATCGTTGTTCTTTAATTTATAAAGTTGCCCATTTTAAGGATGTTAGGCGCATCCGCCCGCTATTCCTGCCTCCGCGTCCCCGTCGAAACCGGTACGCCCCCTCGTCGTCGGAGCAAGCTCCATATCCCTCGCTTCGCCGCAGGCGGCAAAGCTCGATCATTCCGCTGCTCCTCCTCTCCAAACCGGACCCGCTTACGCTGGGCTCCGGTTTGGTTGGCGGCTTTGCCGCCCAAACCTGGCGATCTTAGGCAAGCTCCATATCCCTCGCTTCGCCGCAGACGGCAAAGCTCGATCATTCCGCTGCTCCTCCTCTCCAAACCGGACCCGCCTCGCTGGGGTCCGGTTTGGCGGGCGGCTTTGCCGCCGTGCGGGAGAAGAGACAGGCGCTCTCCCCTCCCCATTTTGGGGAGGGGAACACGCCGACGCTCTGCTTACACCTTCTCAGGTGCGGGGTAATCCACCCCGAAGGTCTCTACGGTCATAGACTTGATGCGCTGCTCGCTCTTGGGCCGGTCCATGCGGTCGGTGGGCTGGCTGACGATGGCGTCGGCCACCTCCATGCCCTCAGTGACCTTGCCGAAGGCGGCGTACTGGCCGTCCAGGTGGGGGGCCTCCTCCACCATAATGAAGAACTGGCTGCCGGCGGAGTTGGGATGCATGGCCCGGGCCATGGACAGGACGCCCCGCTCATGCTTCAGATCGTTCTGGAAGCCGTTGCCGGTGAACTCGCCCTTGATGGTATAGCCGGGGCCGCCCATGCCGCTGCCCTGGGGGCAGCCGCCCTGGATCATGAAGCCGGGGATCACCCGGTGGAAGATCAGTCCGTTGTAGAAGCCGGACTGGGCCAGGCTGATGAAGTTGTTGACCGTATTGGGCGCCACCTCAGGATAGAGCTCGGCCACCATTTTGCCGCCGTTCTCCATTTCGATGGTCACGATAGGATATTGAGCCATGGGAAACACTCCTTTCAAATCAAAGGCAGGGAACGCGCCCCGCCCCGGGATACGCTGTCAATACCGGCTGCGGTCCTTCCGGGCCCGGTCCATCTCCCGCTTGGCGTCCCGGGCGGCGGCGGCGTCCCGCTTGTCGTAGAGCTTTTTGCCCTTGCACAGGCCCACCTCCAGCTTGATGCGGGGGCCTTTGAAGTAGATGGACAGGGGGACCAGAGCGTAGCCGTCCTGCTTGACCTTGGCGAAGAGACGCAGGATCTCCCGCTTGTGCATGAGCAG
>DXDV01000040.1 GCA_019115345.1 Candidatus Intestinimonas stercorigallinarum
GAATAGCCCAAAAACATGATACAGTCAAGGCGATGGAGGGCTATGCCTTGAAAATTTACGACTACGACGGAGCGAAAAATTTATGCGGTGAGCGCATCCGGCAGGCAAGAGTGGTAAAGCGCATGACCCAAGGTGATCTTACCGCAAAGATGCAGCTTACCGGCGTCCGCATTGAGCGGGAGGCCATCAGCAAGATTGAAAGCGGAGAGCGGTTTGTTGCGGACTACGAATTGGTCAACTTTGCAAAGGTGCTGGGCGTGACCATGGAGTGGCTGGTCGGCGAGGAATAAAAAATCTAAAAAATCCCCCCTACCTTACGGGTAGGGGGGATTTTCTGTTCCCGCCTGGGGCATTGACAGGAAACGACAAAATATGCTAATGATATACAAAAGCCTTGCAAGTGCATAGCAAATGGAGGAGAAAGTATGCCAAGAAAAAAGGGCGGGCACCTGACCTGGAACGACCGGCTGACCATTGAGAAGATGCTGCGGCAGGGATACAGCAAGCCGCAGATTGCCCGGTATCTCGGAGTACATCACAGCACAGTCTATGACGAGTGCAAGCGCGGCGCGGTGGAATTGGTGGACAGTGAATTACGGACCTACACTACATACTCGCCGGAAGTGGCCGTTGCCTACCACAAGCGGGCGGTTAAGAACATGGAGAAGGGACTGAAAATAGGTAAGGACCACGACCTTGCAAGGTGGCTTGTGGAAAAAATCAGCTCCGGCTATTCGCCCGCTGCGGCCTGCGCCTTACTTGGGAAAACCCCTGAAACGACCTTTTCTTGCACACTTTGCAGGCAGACTGTGTATAAGTACATTGAGAACGGGGACCTTTGGCCTCTGACGAACAAGGCCCTACGCTACAAAGGGGAGCGGAAGCGGAGCTACGGAAAGGTGCGTGCGGCCAGGGCACCAAGCGGGAAGAGCATTGAGCGCAGGCCGCCAATCGTGGCGCAGCGGAAATGCCCTGGCGACTGGGAGATGGACAGTGTGGAAGGTAAGAAAGGCACGCCGGAGGCTCTGCTGGTCCTGACGGAACGGAAGATGCGGGACCAGATTATGATACGCATGGAGCGCAAGACCATGGCCTCCGTCGTGGCGGCACTGGACGAACTGGAGGTGAGCATGGGGCCGGAGCTGTTTCGCAAGGTGTTCCACAGCATCACGGTGGACAACGGCTCCGAGTTTGCGGACAGCGAGGGCATGGAGCGCTCCGTGTTCGGCGGACAGCGGACGGATGTGTACTACTGTCATCCCCGCTGCCCCGGCGAGCGCGGCAGCAACGAGAAGCAAAACCAGATGATACGCTGGCACTTCCCAAAGGGAACCGACTTCGGCAAAGTTACCAACGACGATGTGCGCCGCGTTCAAGACTGGCCCAACAACTACCCCCGTAAAATACTCGGCTGGAGATGTGCTGCGGAGCTGTTCCAAGAGTTTCTTGCAAGCGCTGGTTAATGCTATAAAAAATTTTTCAAATAAATTCGGGTTTCGCTATTGACATTTGGGAAATTTCTCCGTTTTCCGAGGGGGAGGCCGCCGGAGCGGAGGAGAGCCCGCAGGCGGGGTAGTCGCTCTGGTCCCAGGTATAGCCCGCCTGGAGGAACTGCTCGTCGGTGAGGAGGAAGCCGTCCTCCCGGCTGGGGTCCACGTGGCGGCTTCCGTCCTCCAGGGTGAGGATGGTCCAGAACCAGGGGCGCCCGTCCCGCTGCCCCTCCACCACCTGGCAGCTCAGGCCGGACAGGTCGCACAGCTCCTTGTAGGCCAGGGCCATGCCCTCGCTGTCGGCGGAGCCCCGCACCAGGGCGTGGTAGGCGGTGCTCCCCCCCGCCTCGTCAAAGACGGCCGCCGTCCGCAGGGCGGTGAAGAGGGCCGAGGCCTGGGTGGACTCGGCCAGCCCCGTCCGGTAGGGCTCGGTCAGGTCGGTGGCGGCGTCCTCCAGCTGCACCCGCTTGCTCTGGAGGGTCTTGGCGTCCTCGGGATAGGTGAGGAGGACCTCCACCACCCGGCGGCTGCCCGTGTCCGGGTAGAGGTTGACCTGGGCCTCCGGCATGCCCAGGGCGGAGGCGGGCTGGTCGTAGTAGGCCTCCCGGATGAGGCCCCGGATGTAGTCGGCGTCCTGGGTCTGGTCAAAGTAGTTGATCTGGAAGGCGGTCTCCGAGACGAAGCCGTCCAGGGCGTCCAGCAGCTCGGCCCGGATGGCCCCGCTGCCGGTGACGGTGGTGACAGCGGCGATCTGCTCCGCCGAGCGGCGGAAGTCGATGGTGATGGTGGCCTCATAGTAGGAGACCATGCGGGTGAAGCTGTGCTGGATGCGGTCCACGGCGTAGGCCCCCAGGGGGTCGGAGTGGCTGACCTCGTCGCAGGCCCGGGTGAGCTGGTCCTCCACGTCCCCCTTCCAGTTCCGCAGGCGGATGACCCCCACCTCCTGGCAGGCCTTCACCTGGGCCAGGATGGCCCCCTGGAGCTCGGAGTAGTTCTCCGCCCAGACGGCGTTGGAGTCGTCCTCCGCCACGCTGAGGCGGACGTGGGGCTCCACCGACTGGTACTCCCGCTCCAGCATGGCCGAGCAGCCGGAAAGTCCCGTCAGGGCGGCCAGGACCAGGGCGGCCAGGCGGCCCTTAATAGCCCAGGTCCTCATCCACCAGCACCACTTCCATATCCATGCTGCCGGGCTTCTCCCAGTAGACCACCAGGGCCCGGCAGATGCGCTCGGGGCTCTTGCAGTCGTAGCAGCGGTCGCCCTTGGCGGCGCAGGGGGTCTTGCGGCCCAGCCGCTGGGCGTTTTTGGGCGCGGCGATGTTCCGGGCCCGCCAGAGGGCGGCGTCGTAGTCGGGGGCCACCTTGTTCCGGCCCACGATGAAGTAGACCTTCTCGTGGCCGAAGAGCCCCGAGGCCACCCGGTTGCCGGTGCCGTCGATGTTGATGAGCTCCCCCGTCTCGGCGGCGCCGTTGACCGAGGTGAGGTAGACCTGGGCCCCGGCGGCGGCCTGGGTGGTGCTCCCCGCCCAGTGCCAGAGGACGGTGTTGTGCTTGGCCAGCCGGTCGGCCAGGCCCATCTCCTGGACGGTGATCGAGCCGCCGATGCCGATGGTCTTCCCGTCCAGGGCGGCGTCTAAGTAGCCGGCGGCCTGGGCCGCCGTGTCGAAGCGGGAGACGGCAAAGCCCCGCTCCTCCAGGTTCTTCTGCAATTTCACAAGGTCTGCCATACAAATATCCTTCTTTCCCCGTTACAGGTCGTTTTGTTGGTACTCCCGGAACCCCTCGCCCATGACCTCGTGGGCGTCGCAGACGATGAGGAAGGCGGCGGGGTCGATCTCCTTCACCAGGCGCTTCATGACCACGATCTCCCGCTGCTTGAAGGCGCACATGAGCACCTCCTTCTCCTGGCCCGACCAGGCCCCCTTGCCCTGGAGGATGGTGACCCCCCGCTCCAGCTCCCGGGTGAGCCTGTGGGCCACGGCCTGGGGATGCTGGCTGATGATATAGGCCACCTTGGCGGTGTCCAGGCCGTAGAGGACGGCGTCCATGACCTTGGAGGAGAGGTAGAGGGCGATGCCGCCGTAGAGGGCGCTGTAAACGTTGCCGAAGGCCAGGGCCACCGCCAGGATGACCACCAGGTCGATGGCCATGAGGAGCTTGCCCATGGGCAGCCAGGCCAGCTTGAGCTTCAGCAGCCGGGCGATGAGGTCGGTGCCGCCGGTGGTGGCCCCCTGGAGAAAGACGATGCCCAGCGCGCCCCCCATGAGGACTCCGCCGTAGACGGCGGCCAGCATGGGGTCCATGGGCTGGAAGGTGTGGACCATGTGGAGCAGGTCGATGGCCAGGGAGGAGATGAACATGGCGTAGAGGGAGGAGAGGAGGAGGTGCCCTCCCAGCAGCCGCCACCCCAGGAGGAAGAGGGGGGCGTTGAGGAGGATCACCACGGTGCCGATGGGGGCCCAGGGCAGGAAGGCGTTGATGATCTGGGCCACGCCGGTGATGCCGCCGAAGCCGATCTGGTTGGGTTCATAGCACCAGTTGAAGCCCACGGCGTACACCACCGACGCCGCGGTGATCCAGACATAGGCCAGCAGGGTCTTGCGCAGGGTCGTTTTCATACATACCTCCAGAGGGTGGGTCCTCCCGTCACAGCAGGCTCAGCTGCTCCTCGCCCCGGTCCTCCTCCTTCAGGAGGGCGCCGGTCACCGGCAGGCTCCGGGCCCGGTAGCGGGCGGCGTTTTGGATGGGGGTCTGGTCCAGGGGGGCGGCCCCCTCCACCTTGTATTTCGGCTTGAGGGTCATGACGGCCACCCCCTGGGTGGTGCGGGTGGTCTTGGGGGAGAGGGCGGCGGTGTGGAAGATGAGGCAGCGGCCCTCGGTGGACCACACCGCCATCTCCATGTCCTCCCGGAGGAGGAAGGCCCGGACCAGGGGGCTCTTATCAGAGTATGCCCCGGTGAGCCGTTTTCTCCTCGTCTGGGTCTGGTAGCCGGAGAGCTCCACCCGGGCGGCCTTGCCGTTTTCAAAGAAGAAGAGGAGCTGCCCGGCGTAGTCTCCGGGGACGCAGGCCCACAGGAAGCCCTCCCCCTCGTCGAAGCCCAGCTTGGTGGGGAGGTAGTCCCCCAGCACGCTGGCCTTGGCGTCCTCGAAGTCGCTCATGCGGGTCTTGTAGCACTGCTGCCGGTCGGTAAAGACCAGCAGCTCGTCCCGGTTGGAGCACTCCCACTGGAGGTAGGCCCCGTCCCCCTCCTTGTACTTCTGCTCCGAGCTCATGCGGAGGGACTGGGGGGTGATCTTCTTGAAGTAGCCCTCTTTGGAGAGGAAGACGTGGACCGGGTAGTCGGGCACGTCCTCCCCCTCCTCCCCGGCCTCCTCGGTATGGTCGTAGAGGAGCCCCGTCCGCCGGGGGACGGCGTACTTCTTCTTCACGGCGGCCAGCTCGGCGGCGATGGTCTTTTTGATGCGGCCGGGGTCGTCCACCAGGTCCTGGAGGTCGGCGATCTCCTGTTCCAGGTCCTCGGTCTCCCTCGTCCGCTTGAGGATATACTCCTTGTTGATGTTGCGCAGCTTGATGTCGGCCACGTACTCTGCCTGGATCTGGTCGATGCCGAAGCCGATCATCAGGTTGGGCACCACCTCGGCGTCCTCCTCGGTCTCCCGGATGATCTTTATGGCCTTGTCGATGTCCAGCAGGATCTTCTGGAGGCCCTGGAGGAGGTGGAGCTTTTCCCGGCGCTTGCCCAGGACGAAGTAGGTCCGGCGGCGGATGGACTCCATGCGCCAGGCGGTCCACTCCTCCAGGATCTGCCGCACCCCCATGACCCGGGGCATGCCGGCGATGAGGATGTTGAAGTTGCAGGAGAAGGAGTCCCGCAGGGGGGTGAGGCGGAAGAGCCGGGCCATGAGCTTGTCCGGGTCGGTCCCCCGCTTGAGGTCCATGGTGAGCTTGAGACCGCTCAGGTCGGTCTCGTCCCGCATGTCGGAGACCTCCTTGACCTTGCCGCCCTTCACCAGCTCGGAGACCTTGTCCATGATGGCCTCCACGGTGGTGGAGTAGGGGATCTCGTAGATCTCGATGAGGTTTTCTTCCTTCACATACCGCCACCGGGCCTGGACCTTGAAGGAGCCCCGGCCGGTCTCGTAGATGGTTCTGAGCTCCCGCTCGTCGTAGAGGAGCTCGCCGCCGGTGGGGAAGTCGGGGGCCTTCAGGGTGGCCATCAGGTCGCAGTTCGGGTTTTTCAAATAGGCGGCGGCGGTGTCGCACACCTCCCCCAGGTTGAAGCCGCAAATGTTGGAGGCCATGCCCACGGCGATGCCCATGTTGGCCGAGACCAGCACGTTGGGAAAGGTGGTGGGCAGGAGGGTGGGCTCTTCCATGGTGCCGTCGTAGTTGGGGGTGAAGTCCACGGCGTCCTGGTCGATGTCCCGGAAGAATTCGCCGCAGATGGGGTCCAGGCGCACCTCGGTGTAGCGGGGGGCGGCCCAGGCCATGTCCCGGGAGTAGACCTTGCCGAAGTTGCCCTTGGAGTCCACCAGGGGGTGGAGGAGGGCGCCGTAGCCCCGGGAGAGGCGGACCATGGTGTCGTAGATGGCGGCGTCGCCGTGGGGATTCAATTTCATGGTGGCCCCCACCACGTTGGCGCTCTTGGTCCGAGTCCCCCCCAGCAGCTTCATCTGGTACAAGGTGTAGAGGAGCTTGCGGTGGGAGGGCTTGAAGCCGTCGAT